>DAITMY010000060.1:0-10268 GCA_036834925.1 Asticcacaulis sp. | reverse complement strand
GGTCAAGAACGTCAAGGTCGGGGCCGGGGCCAAGGCCAACCATCTGTCCTATTTGGGCGACGGCGAGGTCGGGCCTAAGACCAATATCGGTGCAGGCACGATCTTCTGTAATTATGACGGCTTCCTCAAATATAAGACCACCATCGGTGCGGGGGCCTTTATCGGGTCCAATTCGTCGCTGGTGGCCCCGGTGGTGATCGGGGATGGCGCGATCATCGGCTCGGGCTCTGTGGTCACAGAGGATGTGGCCGCGGACGCTTTGGCGCTAGAGCGTAGCCCGATGGTCCAGAAAGCCGACTGGGGCCCCCAGTTCCGCACCCGCAAGGCCGCTGAAAAAGCGGCGAAGTCCTCCAAGTAATCTCTCGCGTTCAGGAAAAGACCCTCATGAGCCTCGATGTGCAAAAACAAGCGGTCGGTGAAGCGGCCGCCGCCATGGTCGAAGACGGTATGTGTGTCGGGCTGGGCACGGGCTCAACCGCCGCCTTTTTCGTCAAGGCTCTGGGCGCGCGGGTGGCGGCGGGCCTCAAAATCCGCTGTGTCTCGACCTCTGTGGCCACGGCGGAACTGGCTGCCAGCCTGGGCATGACCCTATTGGATCTCAACGACGCGGGACGGATTGATCTGTGCGTGGACGGGGCTGACGAGATCGGGCCGGGTCTGGCGCTGATCAAGGGCGGCGGGGCGGCGTTACTGCGCGAAAAGCTGGTGTGGGAAGCGTCGGACCGCTGTGTGACCATTGCCGATCACACCAAGGTGGTGAAGGCGCTCGGGGCCTTTGCCCTTCCGATCGAGGTGGTGGCCTTTGGACACAAGACCACGGCCAACCGGATTGCGGATGTGCTGGCCGAGTTCGACATCGGTATGGCCCCGCGCCTTCGGGTCAAGGACGGCCAGCCGGTGCTGACCGATGGCGGCAATGTCATCTATGATGTGGCCTGTGGGGTGATCGCAGAGCCATCGGCTCTGGCGGCGGCACTCAAGGCGACCACGGGGGTTGTCGAGCATGGCCTGTTCCTCGATCTCGCCGAAGAGGCGCTGGTGGCGACGCTGGACGGGGTCGAACGACACTATCCTTGAGTCGAGGAAACTTAGACGTGACAGGCTATCAATCCCTCTAGACTGTGCCTAAATCAGAAACCCTCAATCGAGTCCCGTGCGGGCTCGCAGATTGTGCTCAGTTAAAGCCCCGTTTCAAGGAAATGCCCATGTCGACGTTTGATTACGACCTGTTTGTGATCGGAGCCGGGTCCGGCGGCGTTCGGGCCGGTCGCTTGACGGCGGCTCTGGGTAAGCGGGTCGCGGTGGCGGAAGAATATCGGACTGGCGGCACCTGTGTCATCCGCGGCTGCGTGCCGAAAAAGCTGATGGTCTATGCCTCGGAATTCGCCAAACAGGTTAAGACGGCCCGGTCCTTTGGCTGGGCTGTGGGGGATCCGGCTTTCAGCTGGAACGCGTTCTTGTCGGCCAAGGATACGGAAATCCAGCGCCTGTCGGACATCTATGCCACCAATCTGCAAAAGTCCGGGGCCGAGCTGATCAATGATCGCGCCGAGCTGGTCGGGCCAAACGAGATCTATCTGGTCAATCAGGCGCGGACCGTCACGGCGGAGACGATCTTGATCGCCACGGGTGGCACACCGTTTGTGCCCGATATCCCGGGCGCGGCTCTGGCCATTACCTCGAATGAGGCCTTCCATCTGCCGACCCTGCCCGAGCGGGTGGTGGTGGTAGGCGGCGGCTATATCGCCGTTGAATTTGCCGGGATTTTTCACGGTCTTGGGGCCAAGGCGACGCTCGTGCACCGGGGAGACCAAGTGCTGCGCGGGTTTGATGCGGATGTTCGCGAGCATCTGACGGCGGAATTGATCCAGAGCGGGTTGGATGTACGCCTGTCCGTCACACCGGTGCGGATCGAAAAGACCAAAGAGGGTCTCGCTTGCCATCTTAGCGACGGGGCCGTGCTCATCGCCGATCAGGTTATGTTTGCCACCGGCCGCAAGCCCTATGTGGCCGGGCTGGGCCTCGAGGCGGCGGGCGTTGCGCTCAGTGACAGCGGCGCGATTGCTGTGGATGCCTATTCGCGCACCAATGTGCCGGGGATCTGGGCGGTGGGCGATGTGACGGACCGGGTGGCCCTGACTCCTGTGGCAATCCGCGAGGCCGTGGCCTTTGTCGAGACCGCCTTTAAGGACAATCCGACGGCGTTTGATCACACTAAGATCCCTTATGCGGTGTTTTCACAGCCGCCAGTGGGCGTGGTCGGTCTGACCGAGAGCGAGGCCGCCGACGCCTTTGGCCCGCTGGATGTCTATGTCACCCGCTTCCGTCCAATGAAGTCGTCGTTTTCCGGAAGTTCAGAGCGTACCCTGATGAAGCTGGTTGTGCGGCGCTCGGATCAGCAGATCCTTGGCGTGCACATCGTCGGACCGGACAGCCCGGAAATGATCCAGCTGGCGGCGATCGCGGTCAAGCAGGGGATCACCAAGGCACAGTGGGATGCGACCTGTGCCTTGCATCCGACAGCAGCCGAAGAACTTGTGACGATGTCCACGCCACGCGCCTAGGGGAGACGCTGAATGGCCCAAACTTTTGACCCGGTGGGCACGCCGCCTGTCAAGCCGCTCGCGGTGATCCAGCAGTCAGGTCTGGCCCTAGCCTTCATCCTGACCTGTGTCAGCGCTTATCTCAGTCACTTAGGTCTGCAACTGATCGGCGCGGTAACAGGCCTTCTGTGCCTAATGGCTTGGCGCGAAGCTGTCCGGATCTGGCCGTTCGTGGCCCTATGTCTGGCCTTGGTGGTCTGGGCGATCATCAGCATGCAATGGAGCGGCTATGCGGCCCTGCATCCTTGGGATCTGGGGCGAATGGCCTCGTGGGAAAAACAGACGCCGGTTAAGCTAGCGGTGCAGACGCTGTTGCTGCTGCCGATCCCGCTGATGGCCCTGCGCTTGGGTGCCCCGTCGCGTGACCGGGCGATGAGCGCCCTATTCTATGCGGTTCTGGCTCTGGCGGCCTTGATGCTGCTCGAGGGGATCGGGCAAGGGGGGCTCTACAATCAGCTGCGCACGGCTATTGGGGACCCGAAACGACCGGATCTGGCCTTTGTCGGGATCGGACAGGCTTTGTTTGTGCTCGCGGCTTTTTATTGGGCGTTTGTCGCCTCGGTTCAGCACCGACCCCGCGCCGTGCTGTGGACCCTAGGCGTCGCGGTCATGCTGGGGATCTCGACCTTTCTGTTCCGGATTAATGCCCCCTTGGTAGCCTTGGTGGCTTCGGCGGGTGTGTTCTGGATGGTGAAGTCTTCAGGGGCTAAGCTGGCCCGAACGGTCATGGCGCCGCTTGCGGTGGCTCTGGCTGGTCTGGTGATCTTGGGCTTTCCGTTCTTTGTGCAGGCGCTGGATCAGGCCGGTGTGATCGAAGGCCTCGTGCCCAAGATTGGCGATAGCTGGGCGGCTCGGTTACAGATCTGGAGTTTTGCGGCGGAACGGATTGCTGAAAAGCCTTTGGTGGGATGGGGGATAGACGCCAGCCGGACCTTTGATCCGAATATTCCCATACATACCCACAACTTTGTCCTTCAGGTTTGGTTAGAGCTTGGGCTGGTTGGGGCCTTGATCTTTACCGGCCTTTGGGGGCTGCTGTTCTGGATGGCCAGCCGTGCGGGAGAGGGGGACGATGCCTCTGAACCCGGCTATGCCATGGCGATGCTGATGGTGTTTTTTGTCATCGGTAATCTCAGCTTTGGGGTCTGGCAGGAGTGGTGGCTGGCTATGGCAGCCTTGGCCACGACGGCCTTGATCCTCGCCTTGCGGCTCCGGCGTCAGGAAAAGGCAAATTTCCGGCCCTTTGACGAGCTAACTCCGCTTTGAGCGCTTTAAAATTCTAGAAATCAGGGTTTGCGGACAAGATTTTGTCCCTTATCCTTATCGCATCATGAGTACGACAATGACCCCGCCCCACACCACACCCTGGTCGCCCAAGATTTGGCGCGACTTCCCTGTGCGTCACATGCCTGAGGATTATCCGGATCCGGCCAAGCTGGCTCAGGTCGAAGGGGAGCTGTCTAAGCTGCCGCCGCTGGTGTTTGCCGGGGAGGCGCGCCGCCTGACCGAGCAACTGGGTAAGGTGGCCGAGGGCAAGGCCTTTCTGCTTCAGGGCGGCGATTGCGCGGAAAGCTTCAAAGAGTTTACGGCGGACAATATCCGCGACACCTTCCGGCTGATCCTGCAAATGGCGGTGGTGCTGACCTTTGCGGGCGGCAAGCCTGTGGTGAAGGTGGGCCGGATCGCTGGACAGTTTGCTAAGCCGCGCTCCAGCCCTGTCGAGACCATCGGCGATGTCACCTTGCCGGCCTATCGCGGGGATAATATCAATGGCATGGACTTTGACCTGCAAAGCCGCCTGCCAGATCCAGAGCGGTTGCTGAAGGCCTATCACCAGTCGTCGGCGACCCTGAACCTGCTGCGGGCCTTTGCCAACGGTGGCTATGCCAACCTCTATAACATCCACAAATGGACGCTCGGCTTTGTCGAGGGCAGCCCCCAAAGCACCCGCTACAAAGAGCTGACCGACAAGATCTCCGAGGCCTTGTCGTTCATGACGGCCATTGGGATCACGCCGGACACCCAGCATCAGGTCTCTCAGGTGGACTTCTTCACCAGCCACGAAGCCCTGCTGCTGAACTACGAACAGGCTCTAACCCGCGTGGATTCAACCACCGGCGACTGGTACGATACCTCGGCCCACATGCTGTGGATCGGTGAGCGGACACGCCAGCCCGATAGCGGCCATGTCGCCTTCATGAAGGGGATCAAGAACCCCATCGGCGTCAAGTGTGGCCCGACCATGACCCCCGACGAGCTGTGCCAGCTGATTGACCTTTTGAACCCGCACGGGATCCCGGGGCGTCTGACCCTGATCGGGCGGTTCGGGGCCGACAAGGTCGACGAGCGTCTGCCGCTGTTGATGCAGGCGACCAAGCGCCATGGCGTGCCGGTGGTCTGGTCGATCGATCCGATGCACGGCAACACGCTCAAGGCCAACAATGGCTATAAGACCCGCCCGTTCGACCGGGTGCTGTCCGAGGTCCGCAGCTTCATCTGTATCGGTGAGGCTGAGGGCGTGCATCCGGGCGGCGTGCATCTGGAAATGACCGGCCAGAATGTCACTGAATGTTTGGGCGGGGCCCATGCCCTGACCGAGGATGATCTGTCGAGCCGCTATCACACCCATTGTGACCCGCGCCTCAATGCCGACCAGGCGCTGGAAATGGCGTTCCTGATCGCCGAAAAAATCAGCGGGCTGAAACAGGGCTTGTCCAAGGCCGCCTGACTAGGGCACATCCGCATCCAAGAATGTGGCGCACGGCGGAGTTCTCTTCGCCGTGTGCTGCCGTTTTAGCGTCCCGATTAAAGAGAAGGTTCACCCATGCGCGGTGTCCTGTCGTTTCTTCAGCTTCTGACCCTTGTGCGTTTGGTGCGCCTGGCCTGGCCGGTGGTGCTGTCGCGTTTGGGGATTATGGTTATGGGGCTGACCGATGCGATTGTCGTGGGTCAGGTCTCGGCTACGGAGCTGAGCTATCATTCGCTGGGCTGGGCCCCGACATCGGTGCTGCTGACCACGGCAGTCGGCTTGCTGATGGGCACCCAGGTGGTCACCGCCCAGCATATCGGCGAGGGGCGGGCCGATCAGGTTGGCGGTGTGCTGCGGCGCGGCCTGATCTATAGTCTTTGGATCGGCGGGATTGGCACAACCTTTCTGATGCTGGCGGTTCCGCCACTCTTGGCCCTGAGTGTGGTGCCCGAGCTGTTGCCGGGCTCAGTGGCGGCCATGAAGGTGTTTGCCCTGTCGATCCCGTTCTACATGGTCAGTGTCGCCTGTAGCCTGTTCATGGAAGGACTAGGGCGGCCCAAGCCGGCCATGTGGATCATGTGGATCGCCAATGCCATCAATCTGGGTCTGAACCTGTGGTTCGTTCCCGGCGGACCGGAGTGGATCCCAGATGGGGCCGTGGGGGCGGGCGGGGCCACCTTTGGGGCGCGCCTGTTCCTGATGCTGGCGATGGTCGGCTATATCCTCAGCCTGCCCGAGGTGAAAAGCTGGGGCCTGTTTTCGCCGCCGCGCGACACGCCTGCCGATGCTATCCGCCAGCGCCGGATCGGCTATGGCTCGGGCAGTTCCTATTTCGTCGAGATCAGCGCCTTTGCGGCCATGACCCTGTTGTCCGGGGCTATGGGGACAGCTGCGGTGGCGAGCTGGACCATTGTGCTCAATGTCAGCGCCATCATCTTTATGGTGCCGCTTGGACTGTCGGCGGCTACCTCGGTACTGGTCGGGCGGGCCTATGGGGCGCGCAGTGGGCCGTCGGTCTATCGCACTGGGATCATGGCCTTTGCCTTGGCTCTGCTGATCGGGGTGGTTGTGACGGTCGTGATCGGCTTTGCCCACACCCCGGTCGTGATGGCCTATACCCGCGATCCAGCGGTCGTGGCTATGGCGGGGGGTGCTTTGTTCCTCGCCTGTCTGTTCTTTATCACCGATGGACTACAGGTCGTCGCAGCCCAGGCGTTGCGGGCGCGCGGGGATGTGCTCTGGCCGACGCTGATGCATATCCTCAGCTATGCTGTGGTGATGATCCCTCTGGCCTGGTGGCTGGGGCTACATCTCAAGTTTGGCGTGGACGGGATTGTCTGGGCCACCATTATCGCTAGTGCCTTGTCCGCCAGTTTGTTGGTGGCTCGGTTCCTGCGGCTGGGTCGAACATTGCCCAATGGGGTGATCGCCTTGAAAACTGTGGGCACGAAAAAGGGGGGCTAGGCCCCCCTTGGACTTCCGTGATGGATCTGGATGCCGCTAAGCCCCGAGGATCCAGCCTTCTTCGCCCTCGACGATGGCGCGATCGTCGTCGGACAGGGTCGCAACCCCGGCAAACAGAGCGCCGAGCTTGCCGTCTTCGTCGAGCTTGGCCAGCACCTCGGCGGTGGTGCGCACCTGAGCGGCGTCCTTGGCCTCGCCCGGTTCCTGGGTGATCGGATAGAGCGAGGGATAGACCTCGACCAGCAGCGCCGATAGGGGCTCAAGATCATCATGTGACAGGGCGCGCAGGCCCGTGCCATAGGGCCAGATCGCCGCGCTCTCGCCCAGATCCTCGGCCAGTTTGCGTACAAACGGAATACCGAGCAGGGTCTGGCCGCCGACCACGCCCGCGCCATGCATCTGCCAGACGCTCTTGGGCTGGGCGCGCTTGGACAGGCCCTTAAGCACGGTTTCGGTCAGGCGAAATTCCGGAAAATCGCCCGGCGTTTCTGGCTTGGTGGTGGACAGCCAGCGCTGGGCCTGACGGGCCGGACAGCCCCAGAACGGCCAGGCTTCGTCGGTCATCAGCCGGTTCATCTTGGCGGCCACGGCAAAGCGGTTGTTGGTGTTATCCGCCTTGTCGACCACATTGGCGGCGAGGAACTTCCACATGGCGCTCCAGGCCTGGGTCTCGCTCAGCTGCAGACGCTGAGCCGTGCCACGCGGCAGGCCGAAGTTAAAGTCGAACCCGACCAGAGCCCGGTCCCCACGCTTGCGCAGATCTGCCAAGATCGTCCGCAGCAGCGTGGCCGCTTCGGCCCGCGTCGCCGGATTGTGCGCCTCATAGGATAGGCGGAAGCGCACATCGCGTTTCATCACGCCAATCCAGATCGACTGCTCGCCGGTCTTGCGACCTTCGGCAGCGCTCCAGTCCAGAATCACATAGGCACCAAACAAGCGCGACACAGATGGATCTCCTGATTAAGTCCCGCGCTTTTAGGGCCAAATGGCCTCGGTTAGAACAGCGCGGTCGCCTTTAAATGCGCGCTCTTCGGGATTTTTCGAGTCCTAAACGGAAAAACTCGGGGATAACCGGGCTTTAGTCGTAAGCGATTGTCGGAATACGCAACAATAGGCGATGCAAAGTGAACGAAGGCCCCCTTGTCGCCTGCCGATAAGCCGCGCAAGGGTCCGCCGCAACAGTGCGTCTGAGTGAGGACCTCATGGCAAAGTCATCGAAAACCGTTCTGTGCGCCGGTGTGGCCGGGGCCGGGGTATTTGGCGGATATCACAGCCGCAAATATGCCGAGGCTGATGGGGTCAGCTTTAAGGGTGTTTTCGATACCAGCCTCGAGCGGGCCGCGCAGGTCGCCGCGCCGTTTGATGCTCAAGGGTTTGGCGCGGACGATTTTGAGGCGTTTCTGGATGGGCTCGATGTTCTGACACTGGCGACCCCGGCCGTGACTCACGCCAAGCTGGCCTCTGCGGCTTTGGCCCGTGGGATCGCGGTCTATAGCGAAAAGCCCTTGGCGACGACGCTGGAGGATGGCCGAGCGATGGTTGAGGCCGCGCGCAGGGTCGGAAAAGTGCTCGCCTGTGGTCATCAGGAGCGCGGCGTGTTTGCTGCCATGGGTATCCTCAATGCGCCCGAACCCCTGCGTAAATTGTATGCCGTGCGTAACGGCCCGTTCAGCGGGCGCTGCATGGATGTGTCGGTCGTGCTCGATCTGATGGTGCACGATTTGGATCTGGTGCTGGCGCTCGACCCTGGTGTTCGCCAGAGCTTGGCGGTCGAGGCCGGGTTCACACGCGGCGATTTGGCGGACACCGTCAAAGCCGATCTTAGCTTTGCCGACGGGTTGGAGGTCCAGTTGATCGCCTCTCGCGATGCGGCGGCGCGTGAACGCACCATGACCCTGACCTACGACAGCGGGGTCGTCCATATTGATTTTGTCGCCCGCACTTTTGAGAACAGCACCGGCTTTGCCCTCAATGCCGACTTTGCCGACACCCCTGCCGGGCGCGACCCGCTGGCGTTCAGTGTCGGGGCGTTCCTCGATGCAGTGCGTGGGGATGTGGCCCGTCCACTGGTGACGAGCGAGGAGGCCCTGGCGGCGCTCGACCTCGCGCTGGCGATCGAAGCGGAAACCCAGACCGCGCGCGCTTAACGACCCCGGAGGATGGTACCGAACACCAAAACGCCATAGCCCGCGATGGCGAGCCAGAACTTATGCTCGCTGAGATACGGCGTTTCGCGCACATGCCCCACCAACGCTGCGACCACGAGCGTCAGCGAGATCAGAAACAGTAAGATGGTCGGTGCGGTCAGCTTCATCCCCAATCCCAAACGGTCCTGACCGTCTGAGCCCCTTCAACGTGAACCTCGTCCCCTAACGGCCCGCCAGCCCGGCGGATCGCATCGAGACTGTCTTAAATCAGCTTGGCCGCAAGGGCCAGTGGCTTCGCCCAGCCCATGACTTCGCCCAGTCCTTGACTTCGCTTAGTAGGCTTGGCCCGTGAACAGAAACTCGTGCAACACCAGCAGTGTAATCACCAGAGACCCAGCCCAGAACAGCTGTAGCCGTCCCAGCTCGCGCCACTCAAAGCGGTTGCGCCCCTGAAGAATGGCCACAAAAGGCAGGCGAGATGTCTGAGCCACATAGATGTTCCAGGCCGCACCATAGCGGGCGGCGCGCTTGTGATCGATGCTGATCATGCCGAGCACCGCCACCGTCAAAAACGTGCCGAAGAAAAGAAAACTGGCGAGATCCGCATTGGCCAGAAGGTGGCCGATCGCCCAGAGCGTCACTCCTGACAGTACTGGATGGCGACTGATCCGGCTTATCCCCGTCGCTTCGGCGGGTAGAGAGCCCGGTACCACCATGCCCGTGACCTTGGGCGAGAACAGCCCAAGAAGGATCAGGGCCGTGGCCAGCAGGTTAAGCGGTAACAGCAGCCATCTTAGAATCTGGCCGGTGGACCACAGGCTCCAGTTGGTCGGGTCTGTCCGTGCCTCGCCATAGCTCTGGATCACCCACAACAGCACGATCAGCGACAAGGCCGAAAACAGGATCAGATAGATCTTATGGCCGATCGCTTCGACCAGCTGGCTACGCAGGATCGTGCTGCTCACCAACAGGTGCAGGCTCAGAAAAAACGCACAGGCCAGAGCCAGAATCCACATGGTGACCTCAATAGCCGGGCAAATCAGGCCGTTACCCTTAACCGAGGATCCGCCAGACGGGAATAGGGCAGGGCGAGGATCCGTTTTTTCTCCGCCCGGGTGTGTGAAGCTGAGCCGTGATTTGCGGCGTTGATCCCCTCCGCCCCTTGCCGGGGCACCGCCCCTTGGAAAGGGAGGAGAAACAAGGATTTACTGCCTATTCTCCTCCCCGCCCCGGGGGGAGGTGGCCTGAAAGTGTCCGAACCGGATAGAGAGGTAACGGTCTGGACCGGATAGATGGGTAACAGTT
>DAITMY010000059.1:0-10285 GCA_036834925.1 Asticcacaulis sp. | reverse complement strand
CCGCGATAAACACCGCCGACAGGTCCGTGCCCCCGCGCCCCAACAGCACCATCTCGCGGCTGGCATTTTCGGCGACAAAACCCGGCACCACCACAAGATCAAAGCTATCCAGATCGGCTTTCAGCGCTGCCGCATCCACGGCCACGGGCGTGGCATTGAGCCGGTCCCCTTCGGCCAGCAAGCCGACCTCGGCCGGATACCGCAGCGAGGTCTTCAGGCCCGAGCGTTCCGCCGCCAAGGCTAGCAAGGCGGCGGACTGAAACTCACCCGTCGCCAGTAGATAGGGCGTCGCCACAGAGCTCGACGCCGCCTGATAGCGGTCGGCCTGGCGCAGCAGGCTGTCGGTCATGCCCTTGAGCGCCGAGACCACCGCCACGACCTTGGTACCATCTCGCACATGGCGATAGATCTCCGCCACCGAGCGATGCACCGCCGCCTCGCTGGTCAAAACCGATCCACCAAATTTCAGTACAATCACAGACATACCCAAGGCCTCCAAGCAATGAACGCCGGAGTGACAGTCATCAGAGTGCGGGCATGCAGACGAAAAGGCGCGGTAAACCGGACGGGTTGCGTCAACGCCTCCCCGCTTTAGCTGCATTTGTTACGCGCCCGCAAGCTGAGATCAAATCGGCGCAAAAACGGCATTACCCGGACAATCTCAGCCTGTCAACAGCCCCTGCAAATTTTTAGCGACGCTTGACGGATTGGGGAAAATGACGCTTCCTAGGGTCATAGCTCATCGAGACCGGCTGAGGGACAGGCCCTTCGACGTCGGGGCAACCTGCGGAAACTGCTTTGAATTCAAAGCTCTCTGAAAGGTGCCAACTCCTGCGGTGCAAACCGGCAGATGAGACGGACGGAGCCTCTGCAAGACAGGGCCTCCCTCGCGTCGGTCTGGATGAGTGCGTGTTTTTGGCTACCGGACCGCCCTCATGACCAAAATTGCAAAGACTTTTCGCGAACCCGACCTCGACGGCACCGATGTAACCGCGCCGATCCCGGCAGATTTTCGCCTGACCAGTGGCGAGACCCTCGAACAGACCGACGTGATCGCCCGGATTTACGGACCTGAAGACGCGCCACTCGTGATCGCGGCGGGTGGCATTTCCAGTGGCCGGTTTCTCTATGCCAAAGAAGATGTTAGCAAGGGCGCACCGGGCTGGTGGGAGGGTGTGGCCGGCCCTGATCACGCGCTCGATCTGAACCGTTGGCGCGTCCTGACGGTCGAGTTTGCCCCCCGCGCGCCCTCAGGCCGGATCTATACCATCACCACCCAAGATCAGGCCCGGCTGATTCACCTTCTCGTGCAAAAACTTGGCAATCCGCCGATCCATGCCCTTGTCGGGGCGTCCTATGGGGCCATGATCGGCCTCGCCTATGCATCGCTCTATCCAGACACCGTGGCGCGGCTGTGCCTGATCTCTGCGGCGCACCGGGCGCACCCCATGGCCACGGCCATGCGGGGCCTGCAACGCCGGATCCTGAAATTCGGTCTCGACACGGGCCATCCGGAGAACGGGATTTCGCTCGCCCGCCAGCTGGCCATGACCACCTATCGTTCGGAAAACGAGTTCGCCGCCCGGTTTGATCGCAGCCTGCCCGATGCGGCGGGGGATCTTTATCCGGTTTGCGAATATCTGACTGCGCGCGGCGATGCCTATGCCGCCTGCTCTAACCGCTGGATCAGCCTGTCGGACTCGCTGGATCGCCACCGGGTGGACCCTGCGGATATCCGCGCCAAAGTCGTCCTCGCCGCCGTCCCGACCGACCGGCTGGTGCCTTTTGCCGACATGGAAGCCCTGCACCGGGCGCTTGGCCCCTTGAGCCGCCTGATTCCCCTGCCCTCGCTTTACGGGCATGATGCCTTCCTCAAGGAAATCGAACCGGTTTCCGAAATAATCCGCACGGCCCTCGAAGACTAAAGGCTCCCCCATGACTGAGGCAAATAAAACCCAACAGGATCTTCGCACCCTGGCCGCCAATATCGGCATTGACCGCGATCCGGCCCACGGCGCGATCATGCCGCCGATCTATCTGTCGACCAACTATACGTTTGCCGGGTTCAACGAAAAGCGCGCGTTTGACTATTCGCGCTCCGGCAATCCCACCCGCGCCTTGCTGGCCGAAGCCCTAGCCGCCCTCGAAGGCGGAGCGGGGGCCGTCGTCACCGCCACCGGCATGGCGGCCGTGGATCTGGTGCTCCAGCCGCTCCCCGCTGGGGCGCGCGTGATCGCCCCGCATGACTGCTATGGCGGCACCCAGCGCCTGCTGAACGCCCGCACCCAGCAAGGCCGGATCCAGGTCGAATATATCCACCAGGGTGATCCAGCGGCGCTTGATGCGGCGTTTGCCACACCGGCGGATCTGGTGCTGATTGAAACCCCATCCAATCCCCTGATGCGCATCACCGATATTGCCGATGTCGCGGCCCGCGCCCATGCGGCGGGAGCCAAGGTGGTGGCGGATAACACCTTTCTGTCCCCGGCCTTGCAGCGCCCCCTGACCCTCGGGGCCGATCAGGTCATTCACTCGACCACCAAATACCTCAACGGCCATTCCGATGTGGTGGGCGGCGTCGTGGTCAGCAAAACCCCGGAAGACGCGCAGCTGATGGCCTGGTGGGCCAATTGCGTCGGCACCACGGGAGCGGCCTTTGATGCTTATCTGACCTTGCGGGGTCTTCGGACCCTGTTCCCGCGCCTCGATCAGCAACAGGCCACGGCCCAGGCTCTGGCGAACCATCTGGCGCGCCATCCGGCGGTGTCCGCCGTGCACTATCCCGGGCTCGACAGCCACCCCGGACACGCCCTTGCGGCCCGCCAGCAGGCCGGTTTTGGCGCAATGATGAGCTTTGAACTCAAGGGCGGCGTCGAGGCGGTCAAGGCCTTTGTCGCCAATCTGCGCCTGTTCTCCCTCGCCGAGTCTCTGGGGGGGATTGAAAGCCTGATCGCCCATCCGGCCACCATGACCCACGCCGCCATGTCGCCCGAGGCCCAGGCCATCGCCGGGATCACCCCGGGCTTGCTGCGGGTCTCCGTCGGCCTCGAAGGCCGTGACGACCTGCTGTCCGCGCTGGACGTGGCTTTAAGCGGCCTTCCAGCCTGAGGCCACCCCTCAATTGCGCTTAATGCGGGCGGCGAAATATCCGCCCGCGATCAGCGTGAACACCAACCCCACGGCGCTGGTGCCATAGGCGGCCCAGCTCAGGAACGCGACCCAGTCGAGATTGAGATCGACAAAGTTCTTGACCAACATCAGCGCCACGGCCCCGACATAACCAGACGCATCAGCGACATAGATCAGGAACCCCGCCGTCCCGACGGTCCCGGTCGCAGCAATCAGGCGGTCAAACAGAAGGCCGTTAAACGGCGTATAGGCGAGATAAAGCCCGGCCCCCAGCAGGATCATCCAGGCCACCGGATTAATCAGCCCCGCCTGCCAGGCAAAGGTCGCGCCGCCCAGGATCGCCGCCCCGACCGCAACAAACGCCATATTGGCCAGCAGAGCGCGCCCGTTATCCTTGAACCGGGCCAGAAACGCCAGCGCCACCAGCACCACGATCGCCACCGGGATCTCGGAGAAGGTGAAGATCTCTGCCGCATCGCCATAGCCCAGCTCGGTCCAGATCTCGGCGGCAAAATTATCGCGGAAATCCCGGAACGCCGTCAGCAGCACATAGACCCCGATCAAGGCCAACAGCCCCGGCGCAAAGCGCAAGAACAAAGCCGCCCGGGCCTTGCCATCCATCGGCGCGCGCTTGACCCTTGCGGCTTCATCGGCGGCACTGGGGGGCGGCAACTGGGCCAACCCCCACACGGTCAGGAGCAGCAGGGGCACGAACAACAGCCCGGTCAAAACTGGCATCCACACCTCGTTGGCCCAGCCTTGCAGCATCACCCACTTGCCGACCGATTTCACCACCCCGCTGGAGACGATGAA
Source organism: Asticcacaulis sp. (assembly GCA_036834925.1). GTDB lineage: Bacteria > Pseudomonadota > Alphaproteobacteria > Caulobacterales > Caulobacteraceae > Asticcacaulis. Next base: position 6,343 of record DAITMY010000059.1, on the reverse strand, counting down.
ACTGGCACAGAGGATCGCGCCGACCACTTCAGAGACCCGGCGCCCTTCGATAAAGCCGAACACCAGCCCCCAGATTAGCCCGAGCGGCAGACCATTGAGGAACAAAAACGCCACATTCCACGGGGCGGGCGTCAAGGCAAAGCCCAGCAAGGCCAGCTCCGCCAGCCCGATCAGCACCAGGATCGCCAGCGCCCGCTGGTGGGCCGGCAATTCGGAAATTACCTTCACGCCGATGATTTTCGACAGGGCATAGCCAAACACCTGGGCGATCACGAGCGCGATTTTGAAGTCGAGGACAAAGTCCCAACCGGGCACCGTGCCATAGCTCGCCGCCGAGAACGGCTTGCGATAGGCGTACATGGCAAAATAGGCCCCGAACGCCATGGCTCCGGCATAGAGGGTAAAGACCCACATAGGGGCCTTGGCGAGCCAGCGGGTAATCAGCCCCTGTGGGTTTGACGGCAATTCAGACATGTCCCCGGCCTTTCCCCAAGCCTATCAACGATATCAGAGCGCGTTGAAATCTATATAGATCCGGCCACCCAGACCCGGTCGCTCATCGGCGGCGATACGGGTTTCCAGCTCGGCAAGAAAGCGCGGAATGTCGGCGACGCTGGCCACGACATAGTCCGCACCGGCAGCGGCCAGAGCTTGGGCCGAGGCGATCACCTTTTCGGCTCGCTCAGCCGGGGACAGAGCCCGGTACTGCTCCAGCGACAGCCCGACCCCGTTGCCAGAAGCCGCTAAACCGATCGTCCAGGTCCCGGCTTCACGGCCCTCGATGATACCGACGGTGGCGTCATCGACCTTGATACAGGCCCGAGCCGGCCACACGCCCAAGTCCACCATGGCCTTCCAGGTCATTAGCGGTGTCGGACGCCCAAAGGCGGTTTCGCCCGCACAGACCACAACGGCGGGATCATAGCCCTGCTCGGCGGCCTTGGGCCGGATGGCGGTCATCATGTCGGGTGTATAGCCGGTCCCGGATCCGACCTTGACGCCCTTTTCAATCAACTGTTGATAAAGTGCGACCGCCCCCGGGATCATCTCGGCACATTCCGCCGCCGCATCACGCATCATCGGAATGACCGCATCATGCAAGCGCTGAACATCGGCCTCGTTCGGGGCCTGACCGGACTTTTCGGTCCACAGGCTTTTCATCGGCTCGCGGCCGAGGATATTGCGGATGTGGTCCATCTTGGCCACGCCCATATCAACGCGGGCGTCGGCATCCGTGAGCGCAAGGCCTTCGGCGGCAAACACCTTTTGCAAGGCCACAACCGGGGCACAACAGCCGAAATCCACCATGGTTCCGGCCCAGTCGAAGATGAAGGCTTGAATGGGGGATGTCATAGTTAGGCGACCTTTTCATTCTGCATTTCAAGGGCTTGACCCACAACGCGCTCGGCAATGCCAAAGGCGCTGGAAGCTCCGGCCCCACAGGTGACCATCACCAGATGCACACCCGGACATACGGTGTCATGGAACCAGAGTCCTTGCGGGCTGACCGCATAGGTCCCGGTCCAGCGCTCCAGCACGGCGGGGGGCTCGCCCATGACCTGACGATATTCGTCGAGGATCAGCGCATCGACGTGGGTGTGACCAAATGGGTCCGGCGTGGCGTGGTAATGATGGCTGTCTCCAACCACCAGCGAGCCATCACCGCTTTGCACCACAATCAGATGCACCCCGTTATCGAGGTGCTCCGCCTGTTCGGCTTTCAGCACGGCGCGGACAGCGTCAGCCTCAGGCAGATCCGCATAGCCCAAATATCGCACGAGCCCGAGATCGGACATCACGGCACCCGGCAACCGGAAGCCGGGATCCGCCAGTCGCAGCATCTGTAGCTTACAACGGCTGACCGCCCGATCTTGCAAGGTCTGGGCAAACAACCCGCCCGCATCGTCCCCCGGACAGACAAACACCTGTCCCGCCTTAAGTTCGCCGCGTGCCGTCACCACGTGGCCGGTTTCGACATGGGTGACTTCGGTGGACCAGAAAAAGGTGACGCCCAGATCGCGGGCCATCCAGTCGGCCAGGGCGGGGATCGCGTCGCGCGATTCAACCCGCACCTCATGGGGACTGTGTAAAACGGCCAAAAGCTCAGGCCCGGCCAGACCCGGGACCTCAGACGGCGACAACAGTGCGCAGCCTTCGCCCATTTCCGTCTGCAAAAACGCCTTCAACAGGTCCACGGACTGCGAACGGCGCACGGCCATATAGAGGCCCCGGTGCTGCACCGTGATCCCGGCCTTGGGGGCGATATCCGCCCAGATGTCGCGGGTGCGGCGGGTCAGGTTCCAGAAATCCCCGCGCTGCTGGCCGGTTACGGTCACAAAGCCAAAATTGCGGATCGATGCGCCCACGGCCCGGGCATGGCGCTCAACCACCGCCACCTTCAGCCCGCGCGACGCCGCCGTATAGGCATGCGCCAGGCCGATCACACCGGCCCCGATCACCACAACATCAAAGGCTTTGTCAGACATGCCTTCCCTCCAACTGGGGTTACAAAAACAAACAAAGGAGCCGACTGGGACGGCGTCGGGCGGCCGGGGGGATACCGACCGCCCTCACCGCCTCTACGGCAGAGGATGCAGGCGGGACCAAGGCCCCACCTGCCGATGCGAAGTCCCGACTTAGAAGCGGGCGCGCAGGGTACCCGACACGGTGCGCGGCGCCCCACGGGTGTACTTTTGCGAGAACTCGTCCAGTGCGCCGCCGATGTAGTCGGCGTCGAACAGGTTGTTCACATTCAGTTGCAGCGACACGTTCGGCGTGAAGGCATAACGCGCCGTCAGATCCACCACCGTACGCGCAGGCAGGTACTGGCTCGGCGAATTGAGCGCGTCACCGGCGATCTTATCCATATAGTTGGCGCTGAACGAGGCCGAGAACGGACCTTTGTTGTAGTCCGCAGCTAGGTTGATCACGGTCTTCGGTGCCGACGGAACGTCGTTGCCCTTACGCACCTTGGTGTCGTTGCTGGCGTTGGCCGAACCGCCGAGGAAGTCCGACATATATTCCGACTTGTTCAGGGTCACAGCCGCGTAGAGGTTCAGGTTGTCCGTGGCCTTGAACAGGGCACTGGTTTCCAGACCCACCGAGCGGATACCCTTGCCGGTGTTGATATAGGAACCGCTGGTCCCGGCCGTGTAGTCAATGCCCGGGACGCCCCCGACCGTGACGTAGTCTTTGGTCAGGAAGGTGATCGCATTTTTGTAGCTGATCAGATAGGCCGTGGCGCTGAGGGCCAGTCGGTCATTCTTGTAGCGGAACCCGGCATCAAAGTTGGTCGCAATCGACGCCTTGAGGTCGTTGGTGTTGGTCCCGGTCTTTTCCAGAGCCCAGTCACCGACCGCGCCATAGTTTTGCGACACGGTGCCGAACAGTTGGGTGCCTTCGTTCAGACGATAAACGCCGCCCAGGGTGAACAGCAGGTTCGACTTTTCGTCATAGCTGGTCAGCAGACCGGCTACCGGCTGACCCTTGGCATCCCACGCGTCTTTGATCGCCTTGATCTTGACCGAATAGGCCTGAACGCCGCCCGACAGGGTCAGGTCGCCGTAGGTGACGGTGTCTTCGAGATAGACCTTGATCTGGTCCGTCTTGAAGTGCTGCATGAAGTCCATCAACTGCGGCTCGCCATAGAAGTCGAGCTGACCCGTGCGGACGTCCTTGATCTGACGCCAGGCGCGGCCGAAGTCGCGGTTCAGATGCTCGAACCAGATCCCGGCTTCGAGCTTGTGCTCACCCAGCTCGAAATTGGCGCGGGTGGTCAGGCCGTAACGGTCATGCTCGTAAAGGCTGTTGCGGAAGGTTTGCAGTGGCGCACAGGCCGGGTTATTCAGCCACTTGTCGTTGTTGCCATTGCGGTCATATTTAAGCGGCTCAGCATTGACGACTGCCGCATAGCAATCGCTGCTCTTGACCACGGTCCCATCGGTATCGACATAGTCAGTGCCGGCGATCACCGGGCGCTGACGACCATTGCGCTCAATACCGTAATAGCTGCGCAGACGTGTCGATCCCTTCGCCAGACCACCCGTAACCGTGCGGGTATTGACCCCGGCCACCGTTTGATCGAGCGCGATCTGCTGATAGGGCGGCAACCAGTAACCCATGCCGTCCTGGTAGTGGTAGTACGGGGCCACTTCGACCGACAGGGCGTCCGAAACCTTATAGTTCACCTTCAGATAGCCGAAGATGTTCTTGCGATAGGCACCCCAGCCGTGGGCCCAGTTCTGGTTCGGGTCCGAAGAATTGTGCTTCGCGTTCGGCTTCAGGGTCGGGTGCGAACCGTCCTTATGGCCCTTGTCGAGATGCTCACGGGTGGCTTCGATGATCGGATCATCGGTCGAGTCGTTATAGGACACATAGCCAGTCAGCTTCAGCGCGTCCGAAACGCGCGAGACGATCTTGGCTTCGGCATGCCACTGATCGACACCGCTCTCGTCGGCGCAACCATAGACCCAGCGGCAAGCCGTGGTGCGGGCCACGCCCACATAGGCCGAGGTGGTGTCGTTGAAGAACAGACCCGTATCCAGCACACCGGCGTAACGACGCAGCTCGTTTTCACCGAGGGTCACCGCCACCTCGCCCCCGAACTCAGCGTTCGGCTCGCGTGTGTAATAAGAGAGCGTGCCGCCCAGGGCCGAGGCCGAGGCCGACGACACCGCCGCCGTCCCTTGGTTGACGATCACGCGGGCGACGTTCTCGTTCATCAGGAACTTTTGCGCCGGCGCGCCGCCCAGATAGTAGGAGGCATTGTAACCCGGCATGTCGTCAAAGGTCTGGCCCAGCTTGGACGAGCGCAGGTTGACGTCAAAACCCCGGATGTTGATGCCATAGGTCCAGGGGTCGAGATTTTGGGCATCCGAACCGCGGATCGCCACACCCGGCGTCAGCTTGATGGCGTCGACGATGTTCTGGGCCGACGAAATGGCCTCGATGCGCGCCTTGCTGACGACGGCGTTGCCGCGCGCCACATTGACGCCGGTGACGACAACCGTCTGGACGTCATCGGTCGCCGGAGCGTCCGCAACCGGTGCCGCCGTGTCGGCAAAGGCAGGACTGGCCAGGGCCAGGGCGGCGAGCGCCGCAGTGGTGTAGAGCGATTTCACAGGATACCCCCAATGTGTGGTCGTTGGACCGGAAAGTCTGAATGCCGCTCCTGTTCCCGGAACGCGCAGCGGGGAAATCTCAGGTCAACCGCTCCGGGGCCAATTCATTCTATGCATGGGGGCTATGCCAAAACCATAGATGCGCTCAATAGGCCACAGTTGGCAGAATACCTCGCCCTCCCAGTCTGATTTTGCAAATCTGTCGCATAAAGACCATAAAACCGGGACAAATCTCCTTAGACTGTCGTAAAAAGGCGCTTTCCATGGCCGTGAACTACCAATACTTGCGCACCTTTCATGCGGTGGCCGTGGACGGCAATATTTCGCAAGCGGCCCGGCGGTTGAATATCTCTCAGCCCACCCTGTCCAAGCAGCTCAAGGCACTCGAAGACCGTTATAAATTGTCATTATTTGAAAACCGGACCCCGCCGCTGAAGCTGACCGCCACGGGCGAAGCGCTGTTTGCCCAGACCCGTCACCTGTTTCACACAACCCAGACCATCGAAGCGTTACTGGGCGAGCCAGATCTCGAAGACAGTCTGATCCTGCGGATCGGCTCGGACTCCCCGCCCCTGACCGCGCGGTTGGCCATGGCGTTGAAAACCCGGATGCCGACCCTGCAACTCCGAGCGCATATCGCCAATGCCCGGGATGCCTTTGAGATGCTGCGCACCGCCCAGGTCGATGTGGCGATCCTGAGTGACCCGCCGGTCCATACGTCTTTCTATTATGTCCCGGTCAGCGAAGATCATCTGATGGCGGCGCTCCCGGCGGACCATCCGCGCGCCTCAGCAGAGCGATTTGATCTGAATTGGATGACCGACGAGGTCTTGCTCTTGCGTGAGCCCTCATCGCGGACCCGGTCGGCCATTGAGCGCTGTCTGATCAATGAAGGGCTCACGGCCAAGGACAGCTTGGTCCTGCACACGCGCGAGACCATCCGCGAAGGCATCGCCCTCGGCCTCGGGATCAGCTTTTTCTATTCCAGCGAATGTCCACCCGATACCCGGATCCGCTATCTACCGCTGCAGTCCCCGGATGCGGCGGCAAGCTTGACGGCCTATCTGGTGTGTCTGTCCGAACGAAAACAGCTGACCGTGATCCGCCGCGCCTTCGAAGCGGGCGACGGGTTGCAGGATCGCCCCCTCAGCCCGCGCGCCGAATAAGCCTTGCACGATTTCGCCTTGCACCGCCCCGCCAGACCCGGCATCAGGGAGGCGCAC
>DAITMY010000058.1:0-10410 GCA_036834925.1 Asticcacaulis sp. | reverse complement strand
GCTCAAGTCGGGCCGAGGGGGCAATCGCGGTCGGGGCTTCGTGACGGCGGGGGACATGCAAGCGCGCGGCCAGCAACGACCATGCCCCTTGAGGGGTCGGGGTAATCAGCGCCAAGGGCCCATTCGGGGCCGCAAAAACGGTCGCAAACCGGTCTGCGTCCCGGGCGCTGAGCAGCACGGCCGAAGCCGCCGTCGCGGCGAGATCGGCACCATAGCGGCTGTCGGCAAAAAAGGCGATGTGCCCAGAAAGCGCGGACTTTAGCGGCGCCCCACCGCAAATGGAGAGCGCCGCTCCTTCACGCGAAGGAACGGCGCCGGTGATCCGAACCCCCTCAGCCAGATCCATCGGCTGAGGGGGCGCAAAGAAACGAGGATCCGGTAACACGGATTGTCCGGTCAGCTTATTGCTTGGCCGGGGCAGCCGCTGCCGGAGCGGCCGGCTTTTGGTCCAGACGCACGCGATCAAAAGCCAAGGTCTTGATCTTGGCGTTCAGCTTGGCCACGGCGGCGTCAGTGATATCCATGGCCGGGTTGGCCAGCATCACCACTTCGCGGTTGAGCAGCAGGCCGCAGCCTTTTTCAGCGTAGGTCGCTTGAACGAGCGGGTTGAGGTTTTCTAGGATCTTACCCAGTTGCTGACGCTCGGTGGCGTCAAGCTCCTGCGAGCGCAGCTGCGCCTTGGTCTGGAAGGCTTCCATGCGCTGGCGCAGAGCCAGGGCGCGCTTTTCGAAATCCGGCTTGGGCATGGTTGCGGCTGAGGTTTCAAGCGTCTTGCGCTCGGTCTCAATGGCGGTGCCTTCGGACTGAAGCTCAGCCTCGACGACCTTTTGCAGGGCTTCCATACGTGCCCCGACCGCCTTGCCGACCTCGGACGTGCCGATGGCGCGTTCGCTGGAATAGATGCAGACGCCGGGCATGGCCGGGCCGAGGTTAGCCGGGGCGGCTTGCTGAGCCGATGCGGTTCCAGCAGCAGCCAGAACACAGAGCGAGAGCGTGGAGAGAAGGATCTTTTTCATGGTCAAAACTGTGTCGCCGTTGAGAATCTGAAGGTTTCGGTTTTGTCGTAGTCTTCCTTCGCAAGAACCTTGCTGAAGTCGAATTGGATCGGCCCCATGGGGGATTTCCAGCGCACGGACAGGCCGGCAGAGGCGCGCAGGCTCAAGTCATCCTTAACACCGGTCGTCTTGAGGCGGTTATCGAGCACGCCCAAGGTTCCAAATTCCGTAAACAGTGCGGTCTTGATACCGTATTGTTCGGGCAAGTAGTTCGGAACCGTCAACTCAACCGCGCCAATGGCATAGACATTTCCACCGAGGGCATAGGCGTTCGGATTGGATGTATCGCGCGGACCGATCCCGGCGTTTTCGAAGCCCCGGAAGCTGTTGCCCCCCTTGTAGAAGCGGTTGTTGGCGCGCACCAAATCCCCACTCCAGCCCTTGATGTGACCCGCGGTGCCGGACACGGACAGGATGAAATCCGGGTTGAAGCCGTAGTACCACTGACCTTCAAGTTCGGATTGCACATAGTGCACATCGCCCCCAAGGCCCGCCACGTCTTGACGGATGATCGCCGCCCATCCGCGCGTCGGCTTGATCGGGTCATTGCGACGGTCGAAGGACAAGGTGTAGCCGACGGAAGACGTCAGGCCTTGGTCCTGTTCAAGGCAGTAATAGGCCGTCGCATTATCGCCCGCACAGAGATTTCCGTAGTCAATCTCATCCTGACGCAGATTATAGCGGGTGCGTAGCAAGGTATAGCCATTCAGCGCATAACCCGCGCGCAGACCGAAGCCCTTGGTATTAAAGTCATAGCCGCCGTATTTACGGAAGCTCGTCTCGTTGGAATAGACATCGATCCCCGCCGAGACATTGCGCCCCATGAAGCGCGGCTCGGTGAAGCTGAAGTCGATGTTCTTGCGCAGCGAACCGAACGACAGACGCGCCCGCAGGTTCTGGCCACGCCCCCGGAAGTTACGCTGGGTGATCCCGAGGTCGAGGATGAATTTATCGACCGAGCTGTAGCCCGCGCCGAACGACAGTTCGCCGGTCGGCTGCTCTTCGACCTTGACCTGAAGGACGGTGCGGTCCGGCGCACTGCCCGGCAGTTCTTCGATGGACGCATCCTTGAAGAAGCCAAGGCCGCGGACGCGGTTTTTCGAACGATCCACCAGCACGCGGTTATAGGCATCGCCTTCGACCAGGGTCAGCTCACGGCGGATCACGTGATCCAGCGTCTGGATGTTGCCAACGATGTCGATACGCTCGACATAGACGCGCGGGCCTTCCTTGACGCGGAAGGTGATATCCACAGTCCGGGTATCCGGGTTGGCCACATCGCGCGGACGGATATCCACGAACGCAAATCCGGCCACCCCGGCGGCAAAGGTCAGGGCATCAATCGCCTGTTCGATCTTGTCGCTTTCATAGAGGTCGCCGGTTTTGAACGGCAACATCGCCTCAAGCGTCTTGGGATCGAGCTTCGCGTTTTCGGTTTCGACCTTGAGCGTCCCGAAGGTGTATTTCACCCCTTCTTCGACGGTATAGGTCACGTTGAATTTGTCCCGCGAAGGCAGCAGCTCTGCGACCGAAGAGATCACGCGGAAATCATAGTAACCACGATTGGTATAGTGCTTACGCAGCTGCTCGCGGTCATACTCGATCCGGTCGGGATCGTAGTTGTCGTTCGATCCAAAGAATTTCCACCACTCGGTTTCCTTGGTGACAACGATATCCTTGAGGTCGTTGTCGGAATAGGCCCGGTTGCCGAGGAACTCGATCCGGTTGATACCCGTCTTGACCCCTTCGTCGATCTCAAACACCAGATCGATACGCTTCTGAGGCAGTTGGACGATCTTCGGGGTCACGCTCGCAGAAATGCGGCCCGAGCGGCGGTAAAGCTCGATAATGCGCTGAACGTCTTGCTGGACGCGCGACCGGGTAAAGATCCCGCGTGGACGCACGCTGACTTCTTCGCGCAGTTTGTCTTGGGTCAGGGCCTTGTTACCCTCAAACACCACCTGATTGATGATCGGGCTTTCGACCACCTGAACAATCAGATCCGCGCCCTGCATGCTGATTTGAACGTCGGCGAACAGATCGGTTCGGAACAGGGTCTTAACCGCGAGATCGATCCGCGCCGGATCGACCACTTCGCCTTGGCGTAGTGGCAGGTAAGAGGTGATGGTGGAGGCGTCTATGCGCTCATTGCCCCGAACAATGATCCGGTTAACCACGCCCGTGAGCGCCGGTGCCGGGGTGTTTTCCGCCGGAGCCGTCGTCTGAGTCTGGATCGGCGCGGGTTCTGCAGCGGGCGCAGATTGAGCCCAAGCGCCGCTGGCGGACATAAGCGCCAGTAGGCTCACCGCACCCGCCATGAAAGCGTTGCGGATAGCGGGCTTAGTAGCAACGGACATACAAACGTCCCCCCCTGCGGTCGTCTCAAAGACAGGCATACCCGCGTCCAGGGGGCTACGGCAAGCAGTCATCACAGGAGACTCCCGATAAATTTGAACACACTGAGGTTGCGAAGGTCATTCCAGGTGGCGAACAGAAACAGTCCCAACACGAGAACTAGACCCACTCGATACCCCCCGGCCTGTACGGCAGCGGGGATTGGCTTCCCAAAAATGGCTTCATAAGCGTAGAAAACGAGGTGTCCCCCGTCGAGGATCGGAATAGGCAAAAGATTAAGAAATCCAATGCCCACCGAAATGACTGCCAGCAAATACGCCAAGGCCACAACGGTATTCAGAGCGCGGATACTGTTGTCTGCCTGCACGCTGGCGGCCTCCCGGGCGGTTTCACCTGCGACCTTGGTCATGCCGAGCACACCGCTAATCTGGTCACCCGATTCTTTTCCCGTGAAAATGCGGCCAATATAGGTCAGGTTTGTATCAATCACGCGCCAGCACTGGATCACCCCCTGCCCCAAGGCCGAGAGTGGATCAAAGCGCTTGAGGTAGGTCCGGCCGCCGAGTTGGACGCCCAACACCCCGGCACGCACATGATCGGCCTGTCCGGCAACCGGTTTGCGGGTCGGCGTCGCGATCAGAGTCATGGGCTGTCCGTCGCGACGAATTTCAAACTTTGTGGCACTGTCAGCACGCAACATGATGGCCAGACGCGCATCCCGGTCGGATTCGACCTTGCGGCCATCAACCGCCGTCAGGATGTCGCCGACCTTAAAACCCGCCTGTTCCGCAGCGGACCCCGGCTGGATAGCCATCACCTGAGCCGGCCGCATGGGCATGCCGAGCGTCCCGAACAGCACCGCAAACACGATGATCGCCAATACAAAATTGGCTACGGGACCGGCGGCGGCGATGATCGCGCGCTGCCAGACCGGCTTGAAGTGATAATAGGCTTTTTCGGCGTCCGGCCCCTCGGCGGCGACGATCTTCTGGCGGGCCTCTTCGAGCTCCTGCGGGCTTGGGGCCGCACTAGAGACATGCTCGTCCCCGGCAAATTTCACATAGCCCCCAAGCGGGATCCACGCGAGACACCATTCGACCCCAGTCTTGTCACGCCGCGACCAGATCGGCTTTCCGAAACCAATCGAAAACCGTTCGATCTTGACGCCGAACAGCTTGCCCGCCCCGAAATGGCCCAGCTCGTGGATGGTCACGACGATCAGCAGCACCACAAGCATGGGCAGCAGCGACGTTACGAGCAGAAAAAGTCCATCAAACATCGACGCGTACCACTCCTTGGTTACAGCCGGGATGCCGACAAGGCCCCAATCCGGACACAGGCTTCTGTCCGGGCGCGCATGTCCTGGTCCAGTGCCGCATCCAGAGGCGCCCTGTTGTCCCCCGCAGTCTCGATCCCCACCCCAGCCATCCGGGACAAGGTTTCTTCGACAACCGTCGCAATATCCAGAAAGCCGATCCTGCGGTCAAGGAAAGCCTTAACCGCCTCTTCATTCGCGGCGCTGAACACGGCCGGGGCATATCCTCCCGCCGACAGGGCCTGGCGGGCCAATTGCAGCATCGGAAAGCGCTGAAGGTCGGGGTCTTCGAAGGTCAAGGTACCAATCCGCGCCAGATCCAGAGCCGGAGCATTCCAGGGCAACCGATCCGGCCAGCGCAAGGCACAGGCAATCGGGGTGCGCATATCCGGTGGCCCCATCTGGGCCAGGGTCGAGCCATCCTGATATTCCACAAGGCTATGGATGATCGACTGCGGATGAATGACCACGCCAATACGGTCTTCGCTGAGCCCGAACAGATAGGCGGCCTCGATCAGCTCCAAACCTTTGTTGGCCATGCTGGCACTATCGACTGAAATCTTAGCGCCCATGCTCCAGTTGGGATGGGCGACGGCCTGTTCAGGGCTCGCCGTCCGCATGGCCTCTCGCGTCCAAGCCCGGAACGGCCCGCCCGACGCCGTGAGCACAATGCGAGCCACCCGGTGCGCGCAGTCTGGCTGCCAGACCTGAAAGATCGCGCTGTGTTCAGAATCGACGGGGATGATGTGCCCGCCACTGGCCCGCGCATGGGCCATCAAGGCCGGACCGCAACAGACCAGGCTCTCTTTGTTGGCCAAGGCGATCACTGCCCCGGTCCCCGCAGCCAGCCATGTGGGTTCTAGACCCGCCGTGCCGACAATCGCCGCCATTACCCAATCCGCCGCCGCCAAGGCCGCCTCGCGCACGGCCTCAGGGCCTGCCGCTGTTTTCAGCCCTGTCCCGGCCAAAGCGTCACGCAGGGCAGGTCCCGCCTTGGGATCGGCAATCACCGTCAGGTCTGGCCGCCACTGGCGCGCCTGTTCGGCTAGCTTGGCCACATTCTGCCCGCCCACCAAGGCCACCACCTGATAGGCGGCGGCGCCCGAGGCCTGGGTTTCAGCCATCAGATCAAGGGTGGAGGTCCCGACCGATCCGGTCGCCCCCAGCACACTGACCCGTAACGGACGCGTCATACGCCGCCTCCCGCCAGACCGGCCAGCCGCACGATCACGACGGCCAACACGGCAAACATCAAACCATCCACCCGATCGAGCAGCCCGCCGTGACCCGGGATCAGATGACCCGAATCCTTGACCCCGTATCGGCGCTTTAGCATGGACTCCCACAGATCCCCGGCCATGGTCGCCAAGGCGGTCAGAAGGCCGATCAAGGCGGCCATGGTGGCGCTGGAGAACAGCCCCGTCACATCTGACAGGGCGACCGCGGAGAGCAGCCCCGCCATCATGCCCCCGGCAAAGCCCGACCAGGTTTTTTTCGGTGAAATGCGCCGCCAGAGCTTGGGCCCGCCCAGCAGCTTGCCGATCAGATAAGCCGCGCTATCGGAGGACCACGCGACGATAAAGGCAAACAAGGCCCATTCCAGCCCATCCGGCGTGCCCCGCAGCCAGATCAGACCAAAGGCCGGCAGCCCGATATAGAGCACGCCATAGGCGGCATCCGCAGGCGCCCCCTTCATGGCCCGGGCATAGAGCGCTGAGGCCACCGCGCCAAACACCAGCATCGTCAAGGCGGACACGGGCCTGTCCAAAACGCCTGCGAAAAGGGCCGCGAGAATCCCAAGCGTTACACTAATCGCCATGCGTCCGGGATAGCGCGGGGCGGTCATCAGTCCCCACTCTACCGCCAACAGCGCCACCGCCACAGAGACCAGCACAAGAAATAGCCAGCTTCCCCAGACCGTGGCCAAGACCACGAGGGGGATCAAGACCAGCGCCGAGGCAATGCGCAACGCCAGTTCTTTGTAGGATTTGTTCTCAGACAGCGGTTGCAACATGGCCCGCCCTGACCCCGCCATAGCGCCGGTCTCGGCCCGCATAGTCGGCCAACGCCTCACGCAGAGGCCCTTCGCCGTAGTCCGGCCACATCACGTCCTGAAAGACGAACTCGGCATAGGCCGCTTCCCAGAGCAGGAAGTTCGATATGCGCTTTTCACCGCTGGTGCGGATCAGAAGATCGAGCGGCGGGCTTTCGCGCGTTGACAGATAATGGCTGAAGGCGTCTGTCGTCAGCGACGCCGCATCCACCTCGCCGCGTTGGACCGCGCCTGCAAAGGCCTGACAGGCCTCGAGGATATCGGTCTGAGCGCCATAGTTGAAAGCCACCTGCAGGAGGAAGCGCTGGTTATGGGCCGTGCGGCGCTCAGCCAGATCGACAATCTCCGCCACATCCGCCGGAAGCCCACGTCGCGAGCCAATGATCTTGACGCGGACCCCGTCTTTTTCGAGACGGTCTAGGTCTTGTTTGACGTAGAGCTTAAGCAGCCCCATCAGTTCCGACACCTCGCTGGCGGGACGCCGCCAGTTTTCTGTCGAAAAGGCGTAGACCGTCAGGCAGGTAATCCCGAGATCCGGGGCCGCGCGGACCGTACGCTTAAGGGCCTCGACCCCGGCATGATGGCCAAAGGTGCGCGGCTGGTTGCGTTTCTTGGCCCACCGGCCATTGCCATCCATGATAATCGCCACATGCAGGTCATCGCGCGTCGCATCGGACGGCGCAGTCTCAGCAGGGGAAGGCACAGACGACATCGGAACTTTCGCAGCTCAGGACCCACAGACACCGGCGACCGGACAAAGCCGGTCACCGTCACGCTCAATGCGGGTCCCGTTAGACCTGCATGATCTCGACTTCTTTGGCCTTGAGCAGCTCATCGATTTTCTTGATGGCATTGTCGGTAAAGGTCTGGATTTCCTCGCCCATCCGCTTTTGCTCATCCTGGCTGATGACGCTGTCTTTTTCGGCTTTTTTCAGATCGTCATTGGCATCGCGGCGCACATTGCGCACGGCCACGCGTTGCTGTTCGGCATATTTACCCGCCAGCTTGGCCAGATCCTTGCGGCGCTCCTCGGTCAGCGGCGGGATCGGCAGACGCAGGGTGGTCCCATCCGTGACCGGGTTGAGCCCAAGGCCCGAAGCCCGGATCGCTTTTTCCACCGGAATAACCAAGGCCTTGTCCCAGATGCTGACCGTCAGCATACGCGGCTCTGGGACACTGACGGCCCCACACTGCGTCAACGGCATGGTCGAGCCATAGGCCTCTACCACAATGGTATCCAACAGCGAGGCCGAAGCCCGTCCGGTGCGAAGGCCGCCGAAATCATCCTTCAGCGACAGCACGCACTTTTCCATGCGGTCTTTGTATTTGTTCAGTTCAGGCTTGCTCATGGTTTCGCTCACTCATGGTCCCGGCGGTCTTCGGCGATCACCGTGTGAACGCCACCCCCGGTCAGGACATCTAACAAGGCTTTGCGCTTTCGGATCGAAAACACAACAATCGGAATGCGGTTTTCCCGCATCAGGCTGACCGCTGAGGCGTCCATGACCTTGAGATCCTTAGCCAGGACCTCAAGATAGCTCAGGCGCTCATAACGCTCTGCAGTCGGATCTTTTTTTGGATCGGCGGTATAGACCCCATCCACTGAGGTCCCTTTGAACAAGGCATCACAGCCCATTTCGGCTGCCCGCAAGGCGGCCGCCGTATCGGTGGTGAAATAAGGTGCGCCGGTCCCGGCGGCAAAGATCACCACCCGTCCCTTTTCCAAGTGACGCTGGGCGCGGCGGCGGATCACCGGCTCGCAGACGGTATCCATCGGCACGGCGGACTGGACGCGGGTATCAACCCCAATCTTTTCCAAGGCATTCTGCATCGCCAGAGCGTTCATGACCGTGGCCAACATGCCCATGTAATCGGCGCTCGCGCGCTCCATCCCCTTGGCCGCCGTCGACAGCCCCCGGAAGATATTGCCACCGCCAATCACGAGGCACAGCTGCACCCCAGTGCGGTGAACCTCGGCGATTTCCTCGGCCACGGCGGCCACCGTATCCATGTCAATGCCGTAGCCCTGCTCGCCCATCAGCACTTCGCCAGACACTTTCAGCAGGACTTTTTTGTAGCGGGGCGTCGGGGTCGCGGTCATGAGGCAGCTCTGGGTCTAGGGGCGAACGAAAGCAACACGTGGCAGGACAAGCGCAGGCTCAAGGTCTTTAGCGCCGATTCTGCTCACTGAACAGCCAAAGGGCGCGATCGCACCGGAATGCGTCGCGCCCTCTAGGATAGGATCCGGATCCCTAGGGATCAGGCGCCGGCGACAGCAGCCACTTCAGCGGCGAAGTCTTCGACTTTTTTCTCGATCCCTTCGCCCAGCGCCAGGCGGGTGAAGCCCAGAACCTTGACGTCGGTCCCCAGCGACTTGGCGGTTTCAGCCACCAGTTGCTCGATGGTTTGATCCGGGTTCATCACGAAGGCTTGCTTCAGAAGCACGACTTCTTCGAGGAACTTGCGGATGCGGCCTTCGACCATTTTCTCGACCACGGCGGCGGGCTTACCCGACTCGAGCGCCTGTTCGGTGAAGATGGCCTTTTCTTTTTCGATCGCAGCCGGGTCCAGATCGTCCGGCGACAGCGACAGCGGCGAGGTGGCCGCCACGTGCATAGCGATCTTGCGGCCCACGTCCTTCAGGACTTCGGCATCACCGGTCGACTCGAGGGCGACCAGAACGCCAATCCGGCCCAGATCCGGCGCGATGGCGTTGTGGATGTACTGGGCCACGACACCGTTGCTGACGTCGAAGCTGGCCATGCGGCGGATGACCATGTTCTCACCGATCGTCGCGATCAGGTTGGTCAGCTCTTCGCCAACGGTGGCGCCGGTATCGATCTTGGCATTGGCCAGATCTTCGACCGACGACACGTCAAGAGCCACACCAGCGGCCTTGCGGGCCAAGGTCTGGAACATCTCATTGCGCGCGACGAAATCGGTTTCGGCGTTCACTTCGATGACCGTTGCGGCCATGCCCGCACCGTTCTGACGGACGGCAATCGCCACCAGACCTTCAGCCGCCACGCGGTCGGCTTTCTTGGCGGCCTTGGACAGGCCCTTGGCGCGCAGCCAATCCATCGCTGCGTCGAGGTCGCCGCCGTTTTCGGCCAGCGCCTTCTTGCAGTCCATCATGCCTACGCCCGACTTTTCGCGCAATTCCTTGACCAGAGCGGCCGTGATTTCCGCCATGGGAGACCTCCGAATCATTCATGTAAAAGCTGGCGGACCATAGCCCGCCAGCATGGCAAGTGTGCGACAGACGCGTGAATGCGCCTGAAGTTTATTGAGCCGCAGCGTCGCCTTCGGCGGCCGCCACGACAGCGGCGTCTTCGGCCACGAGCGCCGGCTCAACCGGAGCCACAGCGGCCCCAAGGTCTACGCCCGAAGCCACTTGACCGGCGGCCAGACCGTCGAGAACCGTATCGGCAACCAGATCGCAATAGAGCTGCAGCGCGCGGGCGGCGTCGTCGTTACCCGGAACCGGATAGGTCACGCCGTCCGGATCGCTGTTGGTATCGAGGATAGCGATCACCGGAATGTTCAGCTTGCGGGCTTCTTGCAGGGCAATCGACTCCTTGTTGGTGTCGATCACGAACATCAGGTCGGGGATCCCGCCCATGTCCTTGATC
>DAITMY010000057.1:0-10454 GCA_036834925.1 Asticcacaulis sp. | reverse complement strand
GGAAAGACTGCGCAAGACCCCGGGGGACAATCGCGGATCAGGGTCGCAAGAAGTCCAGGCCATCAGGGTTAAACCCCGACAGCCTTTGGGTCGTCGGCAGCCAGAACTACGAATTGTACCAATGCATTAGGACAAGCCCGTCCGGCTTGGTCAAATGAAAAAGATGTCAAGAAACCTTGAGCTAAGCCCCTCTTGAAACCGCTCAATCTGCCCCACTGGCCGTCCGGCCTAGGGACACCGCGTTACGGCCAACCTAGGCCGAAAAATAAAAAACCCCCGCCGGACGAACCGGCGGGGGCATAGGCTCAGATCTCGAACAGATCTTAGTATTTAACCCGCAGGGTCATGCCATAGGTACGCGGCTGGCCCATAAAGGCGTTGTAGGTCTGGGTATCCAGCGCCGGGTTATAGAAAGTCCCGTTCGGCTGGACGGTCGACTGGAAGGTCGTGCCTTGCAGAGGCGCGTTGAACACCACCTGCTTATAGGTCTCGTCCGTGAGGTTCTGGCCCCAGAACTCGAGCGTCCAGCGGTCATCCTCTGCCCCGATCCCGATCCGACCGTTCAGCAAAGTGAAGGCATCCTGCATCTTGTGCGGGATCAAATCGGAGCCGGTATTGTACTCAGAGGTATACTTGGCCGCGAGGTTCCAGCTGCCTTTCAGACCAGCACCCAACTTGCCTTCCCAGAACAGAGCCGCAGAACCGGACCATTCCGGCGCGAACGACATGGTCTGACCGGGGAGCAAGCTCAGTTCCGGGAACCGCGACGGGTTGGTCAGGCTCGATGCTGTAAAGCTGCCATATTCCGTCTTGGCATAGGTGATCCCGCCTTGGAAGCTCAGGCCCTTGATCGGTGTGAACCAGATCAAATCCGCATCCACCCCAGTCGATTTCAGTTCTGGGATCGATTCGACCACAAAGGCCGTGCCGAGGAAGGTGTTGAGCTGGAAGTTTTCATACTTCTGGTCAAAGGCCGTGGCGTTCAGCAACAGCTTGCCATTGGCGAGCGTGGCCTTAGCCCCGAATTCGATGCTGTCGACCGTTTCCGCGGGGAAATAGGTCGAGGCATCTGGGGTAATCCCCGTCTGAACGCGGTCGAGGTTGAACCCGCCGCCCTTATAGCCACGGGCATAGGAACCATAGACCATCAGGTTCTCGTTGAAACGGTAAGCGCCCTTGAAGGTGCCTGACCATTCCTTTTCTTCGCTTTCCTGCGTCACGACGCGGTTGTTAAAGGCCGCATTGCCCCAGAACAAACAAGCCCGACCGGCTAGCGACTGGGCCGTTGCAGCCCCGACCAGACCTGCGAGGGTCGGCACACGCGACAAGGCCGCCGCACAGGCCGTACCATTGCCACCAAAGTTGGTTTGGTGGCCACGGACCTTTTTCGTTTCCGTCGTGTAGCGCAAGCCCATGGTCAGCTCGAACTGATCGGTGACCTGCCAGTTGTTGTTCGTGAACAAGGCGAGCGTCTTGGCCGACTGCGTATAGCTGTCATCGGCACCGGATCCCGCAACAAAGTTGGTCCCGAGCGCCCGCCCAGTGACGGCCGTCAGACCGATGGCCCCACCCGTCGCGGCACGCAGCAGTTGATCCAGGAACGGATCATAATCTGCCCCATAGAGGTAGCTGTCCTGACGGCTCAGGTCTTCAGAGGCATAGAAGGTGCCGACCAGCCAGTTCCAGTTTCCAACCTCACCGGCCAGACGCAGTTCCTGGCTGAAGGTGTCGAACCGCGCGGCATAGTTGCCATCCGGATTGCGATAAAGGATGTCGGCACCCGTGTAGTCGATGTCGAGACCATTCACCGAGTCCCAGCGGCGCAAGGCTGTGACCGAGGTGAATTCAAAGCTGCCAAAATCAACCTTAGCCTCAGCCGAAACCCCCATGTCTTCGACATTCTGGTCGGTTGGGCGATTGATAAAAGCTGTGCGCGCGTTCGGATTGGCGGGTGCGCTGACCCCTTGTCCGCCCGTCGCCAAGGCGTTGACGATGGCGGAGGTCGGCCCTGTGCGAATCTGCACCCCGGCGCAGCAGAATTCCTCGCGCTTGGTGTAATCCCCAATGAAGCGGATTTCGGCGCTGTCCGACGGCAAGAACAGCAACTGGCCGCGCACGGTCCAGAAATCTTGGTTCATGTCATCGCGACGGGTGCGCGGACCATCCCCAAGCTTGACGTCATAGAAGCCGTCGCGCTCGCGCTTGGCCACATAAAGACGTCCGGCTAACACATCCTCGACAATAGGACCGGTCACAGACAGCGATCCGCCCTTGGCCCCGAAGTTGCCCGCCGTCAGCTCACCCTTGATCTGGTTGAAGAACTTGGGCTGCTCGGTGATGACATTGATCACACCGGCGGAGGTATTTTTCCCGAACAGCGTGCCTTGCGGCCCTTTGAGCACTTCGATCCGCTGCATCTCGCCGAGATCGCCGAAGCTAACCCCGTTGCGCGGACGATAGACACCGTCAATGACAACGCCCACCGAAGATTCCAGACCAGGGTTATCCCCCACGGTGCCGACACCGCGAATACGCGCGGTCGTGACCGTCTCACTAGTGGTTGACGTCACAGTCAGGCCGGGCGTCAGGATCTGAAGATCCTTGATGTCCTTGACGCCTGAGCCTTCGAGAAGCGCGGCAGACAGAGAGGTGACCACAATCGGCACGTCTTGGAGCGACTGTTCGCGCTTTTGCGCGGTGACGACGATCTCCTGAACGGTTTCTGGGCCGTCGTCCGTGGCTGGGCGTGACTGGGCCATGACCGAAGTCGCCCCGAACATGGACAGTACGGCGAGCGAGGCGGCACCTCGCAAAGAATAGGACAAGCGCATTTCCTTCCCCAACGTTATGACGCCGTTGGTTACTTGAGTAATCAAGTGTTCCCGGCATTCGTAGGTTTTCGACTTTCCGACGGAAAGCCTTGAAGTGATGCTAACAAAAGAAACATCAGTCGTCTTGTGTAAATAACATAGGAATTTATTGACGTTAGGGAAGCATTAAAAATTGTAAAACTTCAAAAAAAACGCTGCACCGCAACATTATGTTGCGATGCAGCGCGAAGCGAAATGCTCATTTATAACCGTTAGCTTACTCGGCTTCCGCTACGGCAGTCCCCGCCGTTTTGCGAAGGCGAGCCGCATGTTTGATCACGACCATGCCCCAGACCACAGACAGCAGAGAGCCGAAGACAACCCCCATCTTGACCGCAGTCTGCGCCGCCACATCAGCGTCACCGAACGCCAACCCGCCAATAAACAGGCTCATGGTAAAGCCGACGCCACAGAGGATGGCCACGCCATAGAGCTCAAGCCACGTTGCACCGGACGGACGCGCGGCCAATCCGGTTTTTACGGCCACCCAAGCCAGAGCCATAACCCCGATTTGCTTGCCAACAAACAAGCCCATCATGATCCCGAGCGTCCGCGGATCCAGTAAGGCCGCAAACGTCAAACCTGCCATGGAGAAGCCCGAGGCTGCAAAAGCAAAGAAGGGCAGAATGAAATAGGCAACATAAGGATGCAGCTCATGCATGAAAGATTTCAGCAGGCTCTCCTCACCGTTGTTCGGCGCATCGATCGTCACCATCAAGGCCGCAGCAACCCCGGCCAGTGAGGTGCTAACCCCGGCATCCATCGTAAAGCCAAGAATAACAAGGAATAACAGGCCATAGAGCAAACGCGGCGCACCGGGCAGAAAGCGCAACAATGCCATAGCGGCCAAGCCTGCCCCAGCCCCCCAAAGCGCGTTCACTTGGATGTCATTGGTATAGAACAGAGCGATAATCATCACCGCGCCTAGATCATCAACGATAGCTAGGGTCAGCAAGAAGACACGCAATGATGAAGGCAAACCGCGACCTACAATCGCAAAGGCCGCCAAAGCAAAAGCGATATCGGTCGCCACTGGGATCGACCAACCGGTAGGATCGCCCCCGTTCGCGTTAATGGCCAGATACACGAGCGCCGGGACGACCATGCCCCCGACCGCGCCCAGCATTGGCAAAATGACCTTGCGTACACTCGACAGCTCACCGCGCAAGATTTCGTATTTAATCTCAAGGCCCACGACAAAGAAGAACACCGCCATGAGGCCTTCTTTTGTCCACTTAAGGACAGAGAGCTCGTGACTCCAGCTCCCGATCTGAATAGGAATCTTGGTATTGAGAAACGCGAAATAGCTTTCTGACCAAAGCGAGTTAGCCCATATAAGGGCGATTAGTGCAGAGGTCGCCAATATAAGACCAGACGCCGCCTCCGTCTTCAGAAACTCTAATGTAAAGTTTGGGCGCATCAGCAGACCTCACCATTAATCCATCGACAGGCTTTTGACCTAGCATTCAGATGGGTTATCGACCAAGTGTAATCGAGAGGTACCGTTTCGATTTTAGCTATTTAGAGGTCACATTCATGACAGACCGACGTCAGCGGGCCATTGCCCTGCCCTTTTTAACCCTGGGCGAGGGCTTTGCCGATGTGGTCTCTGCCGCGTCTTTTCCGAGGCTGACGCTTCGATATCGCAACGATAGTGCGGCTGATGCGGTGGGGCTAAACCCGCTTAGTGATAGGCAATGGTGTGATCACTTTGGTCGCTTTGTTCCCCTGCCCGGCAACCTGCCGTCTCCCTTGGCTCTGCGCTATCACGGCCACCAGTTTCGCCATTACAATCCTGACCTTGGGGACGGTCGCGGGTTCCTTTTTGCGCAACTGCGAAATGACGCAGACGGTCGGTGGATGGATCTGGGCACAAAAGGGTCCGGCCAGACCCCTTGGTCACGTCTCGGTGATGGTCGCCTGACCTTGAAAGGTGCCGTGCGTGAGATTTTAGCAACAGAATTATTACAAGCGCGTGGCGTTAATACGTCGCGGACCCTGTCTGTGATTGAAACCCATGAAGCCCTTGAGCGCCGGGATGAGCCGAGCCCCACCCGCAGCGCCGTTCTGGTCCGCCTGTCCCACAGCCATATTCGGTTCGGCACGTTCCAGCGCTTGGCTTATTTCGAAGACATCGACCGCTTGAAACGCCTGTGTGACTATGTGGTTCAGACCTACCCGCACCCTGCCCATGCCGATCACGCGAACAATGGTCCCGCGGCACAGGTTTTGGCCGGGGCGGTGAGAGCCTGCGCAGAAACCTTAGCGGGCTGGATGGCGGCCGGGTTTGTCCATGGTGTTCTCAATACGGACAATATGAATATTACCGGCGAGAGCTTTGACTATGGCCCTTGGCGTTTCCTTCCGGCTTTTGACCCGAACTTTGTGGCGGCTTATTTCGACCATGGAGGGCTTTACGCCTATGGACGACAGCCAGAAGCGGTGTTCTGGAACCTCAATCAACTGGCACGCAGCCTCAGCCTGGTCTCAGAACCGTCCGTCCTCGGTGATATCCTCTCAGATTTTGAGCCTGCCTATCACAGGGCCTTGGGCAAGGCCTTTTGCCGCCGACTGGGCGTCATCCCCCGATCGGACGATCACAATCTTGATCTGGCCCGCGCCGTCACACGGCTGATGGCGAGCGGGGGCGAATCGCTTGGCTTTGAACCCGTCCTGTTTGACTGGTTTGGCGGCTCAGATCGTCAGACGAAAGCGTTCAACGGTCCGCGAAAAGCGTACTATTCAGGTGAAGCCTTTGCCACCTTCCTAGCTCAGCTTGAACAGTTTGAACCGGCCACTCCCTCGTCGGCCATTCAAGCCTACCACGACCAAGATGAGCCAGAAGACATGCTAATTCAACAGGTTGAATCAATTTGGAACACTATCGACACTCTAGACGATTGGGCGCCGCTCTTTAAAAAACTAACTTCAATCAGTGCATTAACAGCAATCAAACACAACAGCCAAGCTCACGTTAATAAGTAAATGCTAGATTTCCATGCTTGGAATGTAATATTATTATGATTTACAATTCGCATGAGTGACTTTATGCCGCACAGGTCCACTAAAAATCAGATTACGCTAACCTTTTACGCCGCCTTTGCCGCTATATTTTTCATTTTTGCGGCGTTCAGCATTAATGAAGCAAACTCAATACGTGAAAAAAGAGAAAAAGAAACGTTAGCTCAACTACAGCGCACATCCGATATAGCCGCTTGGGGGATTGGGGCTTGGTTTGCCGATAGGAAAAAAATCATTGATGAGAAGCGCACCGCCTGCGAAGACATATACGTATCCAGCATAAAGGACTGCCATTGGCTCATTGACACCAAACCTCAGCATTTTGACTATATCTATATTGGCTCAAGCGACGGCTCTATTCATATTAATCCCAATTTAAGGCTCCCAAACACTTACGACGCCCGCAAGCGCCCCTTCTATGTTTCGGCCATTGAGGCCAAGGATACCACTGTTACTGAGCCTTATGGCGGCGCAGCAACAGGCCAGGGCCTGATTTCAATAGCCGCCCCCATTATCGTTAAAGGTAAGGTCGTCGGGGTCATATCTGGTGATATTCGATCGGATCCGTTTATCAGTATGCTGCGAACAGCCAATCGTTCTGGTGATGTCGGCCTGTCGGTCATCAATAAAGACGGCATTCGCATCATCACTGAAGATGGCGTGATCACCGAAAACGAGATCAAGCGTCAAAAAAAGAACCCGTCCCCGGCCCGATCGTTCAAACCATCCCCCCTAACAGTCTATAGCCCCATAACCATAGAGGGCACACAGGACTGGAAGTTAGTCGTGACCGGCAACCCTGACTTGCTCAGCGGGCCTGTTAATCAGGCCATCGTGCGTCAAGTCGCGATCCTATTTTTGTTGGGTGGTGTCTCTTTCATCCTTATGTCCGGCCTTATGTACTTAGGAGCGATCCGACCTCTACGCGACAGTCGCGCGCGCGCGGTGACAGAGAACGAAGCTAAAACGCTTTTCCTCGCCAATATGAGTCACGAAATCCGTACGCCCCTGAATGGGGTGATCGGTATTGTCGGCGCCCTTGCTCGGACCCCGCTGGATGCCCGTCAGCGCGAGATGGTCGAGCTTATCACCGAGTCCGGAGATGCCCTGCAACGGCTTTTGTCCGACATTCTCGACTTTTCCAAGATTTCAGCCGGTAAATTCGACCTGCACCCAGAACCATTTGATCTTCGGGCGAGCATCGAATCCGCCACTCGGATTTTACACAGCCGCGCAGCAGAAAAAGGGCTGCCTTTAAACCTACGCTTTTCAGAGTCGGTAAGAGGCCATTTCTTAGGCGATGCCGTCCGGATCCGTCAAATTGTCACCAATCTTTGCGCCAATGCGATCAAGTTTACTGAAAGCGGGCACGTCCGGGTTGAAGTCACGGTTCTGGACCCGGAACACGCTTCGGAGCCATGCCAGATTACGATTGCCATCTCCGATACGGGCATTGGCATTTCCCATGACATGCAGGCCCGACTGTTTCAGCGGTTTGAACAGGCCGACGCCTCCGTCACCCGGCGCTTTGGCGGCACGGGTCTTGGCTTATCGATTTGCAAGGCGCTGACGGAACTGATGGGCGGATCGATTACGGTTTCCTCTGCGGTCGGCGTTGGCAGCTGCTTCCAAGTGGTTCTGCCGCTTCACCGGACCCAAACCGTCACGGAACCGAAACCCAGTGAAGCCCAAGCTTTATCTGCGGATCGCATTGGCTTGAACGCGGTCTTTATGGATGAGCGACCGCTACGGGTCCTGCTCGCCGAAGATCATGTGACCAATCAAAAGCTTGTGGGGATGATCTTGGAGCCGCTCAAGGTAGATTTAACCGTGGTACCCAGCGGCCGTGAAGCGGTTAAGGCGTTTAACGATGCCCAGGCGGAGGCGCGGTTCGATCTGATCCTGATGGATATGCAGATGCCGGACATGGACGGTCTCGCCGCCACCCAACAGATCCGCGCCTGTGAGGCCAGCATGGACCTTGGACGGACACCCATTGGCATGCTCAGCGCCAATGCTCTGAAGGACCATATGCAACTGGCCATGGCCGCCGGATGCGACCTCTATCTGTCCAAGCCCGTGACCCCGGCGACGCTCATCGACGGGGTCCGGCGCTTGATGGCCTTGCGGCCCGTCCGGTCTATTTAGCGGCGGGCTGGGCAGTCCAACGGTCAAGCCAGCTCTCAACCGTCTTGTGCCATTGCAACGAATTCTGGGGCTTGAGCACCCAGTGATTTTCGTCCGGATAGTAGAGCAGCTGTGACGGGATGCCCTTGCGCTGAAGGACGCTGAAGGTCCCCAGCCCCTGTTCGACGGGCACGCGGTAATCTTTTTGCCCTTGGACCACCATCATCGGCACCCGCCATTTCGGCACATGCAGTAACGGATTAAAGGCATCATAGGCCGCCGGATTTTCCGCCAGCACCGCGTTGTTTTCCCACTCGGTGAACCACAGCTCCTCGGTCGAGAAACCCATGGTGCGGGTGTCGAGAATGCCATTGTGGTTGACCAGACACTTCCAGGGCTCATTCCAGGTCCCAGCAATCCAGTTGACCATATAGCCGCCATAGGAGGCCCCAAGGGCACAGGCGCGGTCCTTATCAAGGAAGTCGTACTTGGCGAGCGCCGCGGCATAGCCCTTTTGTAGGTCTTCCAACGGACGGTCGCCCCAGTGCCCCGAGATCGCATCGGTAAAGGCCTGGCCGTAGCCGGTCGAGCCATGGAAATCGATCAGAATAACTCCATACCCCTTGGCGGCATAGGTTTGCGGGTTCCAACGGAAGCTAAAGGCATCCTGCCAGGTCCCCTGCGGCCCGCCGTGGATCAGGAACGCGATGGGATAGGTCTGACCGGGCTTGAGGCCCACCGGCTTGACCAGATAGCCATGCACCGTGGCGTCATTCCAGCCTTTGAAGGTAAAGGACTCGACGGCACCCGTTGTTACGCCAGCCAGAAGCTCGGCATTGACGGCGGTCAGAGCTTCGGGTGCGCCCGGCTTGCGGGCCTTGAGATCCAGACGGTAGAGATCATTCGGCTTGGACAGGCTGTCGCGCAAGAAAAAGGCGCTCTGGCCCTTGATTGCCACCGACGTCACATGGCCACCGGTCGTCAGTGGCGTGACCGTATCGGTCTTGAGGTCCACCCGGAACAGGCGGGTCGTCGCCGTATCCCCGGCGGCGACATAAAGGCTGCGGCCATCTTCGGACCAGGTGATGCTGTCGGCGGAACGGTCCCAGTTTTGCGCCACGGCCCGAACCGCGCCGGTCTTCAGATCCCGGATATAGAGACCGAAACGGTCCGCCTCAAAGCCCGGACGCTTCATGGCGCGATAGGCCAGCTGCGTGCCATCGGGCGACACCACCGGACCGGCATCCCAGGCCAGATTATCCTGCGTCAGGTTCTGAGCGGCCCCGCCCGTCACCGGCACCTGATAGAGGTCGAAATTGGTGCTCCAGGGTTCTGATTTGCCCGCGATCCGCACGGAATAAATCACCGATTGACCATCGGGGGTTAGGGTAAAGTCTTCTTCGCCGCCGAACGGCTTGGACGGCACATCGCCATCAAGACCCGGCGTCAAGGCCACGGGTGCGCCGACCTGTCCCCCGTTGATCGGCACAAAGAACAGGTGGTTGCGGGTCCCGTCCGCCCAGGTATCCCAGTGGCGGACAAAGATCTTGTCATAGAGCACGCCCGAAGCCGGATTGGCCTTGGCCTCGGCCTGTTTGGCCACCGTACAGGCCATATCGCCCCCACAGTCCGGGCGCATGGCCACCGCGATCACGAGGCCGGTCTTGCCGACCCGGAACGCGTCAATATCCAGAGGGGTATTGGTCACGGCACGCGGATTGCGCCCGTCGCGGTCCGCCTGCCACACTTGGGTGCTTCCGCCCCGGGCCGACAGGAAATAGAGGCTCTGGCCATCCGGCGCGAACCGCACCGAGGACGCCGCCCCGCCCAGATCGAGCTTTTCCGGCTTGGCGCCCTTGCGGGTCAGATCAAGGCTGTAGACCTCGGTCACGCCCCGATTGGCGGTCATGTCGGTCTTACGCAGGTGATAGATCGCGCGCTTGCCATCCGGCGCGATCTGATAGTCGCTCAACCGGTTCAACCGCACCAGAAGATCCGACGTCAGGCCTTGGCTCTGGGCGGACGCCGCGCTTTCAGTGGCGGCAAGGACAGGGTCAGAACCCAGCCCCCCAACCGTCATGATCAGCGCCATTGCGACAGCGCTGGCCCCTGAACCCCACAGCTTGCGTTGAGCCGGACCCGATGTCCTGTGCATACGTCTCTCCTATCCCTGGATCTTTTTTCGCCGCACCATCCGGATCCGGCGCTTAGGCATTTATACCATTCGGGTGTTATGTCGTAACCCAGAACACCACGGGTCACGCAGAGTTTAAGAGCGGCCAATAATGGCGACCCCGGCAGGACTCGAACCTGCGACCTCTGCTTTAGGAAAGCCTTCGTCGCGTGTTTTCCCAAGATTCCCAAAACTGACTTTTCATTTCCAAAACCCTTGTAAATAATGGCGCTTAGGCATAAAAAGTAAGCAATGGTCAAGGT
>DAITMY010000056.1:0-10545 GCA_036834925.1 Asticcacaulis sp. | reverse complement strand
TCTTTTGAGACCGTGCCCCTGTGGATATGCGGCGCTTCGGTAGCCCTTTTTGAGACCGTGAGGGCGTTCAAGCGGACTTATGGCCGGGTCACGGTATCCCCATTTGAGACCGTAACGCTCCCCGATTGAGACCGTGAAATGAATTTCTTGAAGCCCATAAAAGGGAAGCCCGCTCAAGACGCTTCAAAAGTCAGTGGCAAGCTGGCAATGATTCAACCGGGCAACTAACAACGCATGGCTTTAATGGAACTGGGGGGTCTCTATGGCTTTCAAGCCAAACAAATGGATGCTGATTGCTTTTGGAGCCGCACTAGGCCTGAGCGCGCTTACGGCTGGCACTCTTGTTGCCATTAACGCCTATGACAAACAGCAGCCCGTTACCCAATATGCAGGCTTCGCGTTGGACATGAGTAAAGATGAAGTGCTCTATGAAAATGGCGAGCCGCAATACGTCTTTCAAAAGGAAAGCGATGGTCTTTGGTCTTCTAAAGACATCACTGAGCTACCCACAAAAAAAGACGTGAAGTCTTATAACTTTTGGGCTTATGGCGAAGACAATAGCAAAATTATAATCTTGCGCTTTACAAATGAGACTCAAAAAGTAATATTTATAAGATGCATTACTCGCAATTTTCATTCAACAAAAATATGCCCTGATATTAAAGGGATAGCCGCTGGTGACACGGAGAAAAAAGTTAAAGATACTTTTGGAAAGCCTTCTGAAGAGAAGATTGCCGACGGTGTGAAATCTGTAATCTACAAAAAACAGGGCGTAATTTTCCGACTACATAAAAAGAAAGTGAATTCGGTCAGCATTGGCATTGAGCCAACTTCCTAGGGCCAAATCACCGAAGACACGCGAAAAAAAGCGCGACTTTGTGCGCTATGCGTCCCCCTTGCGTCCCCAAGGTTTTCCATCAAAAGCAAAAACTGGATAAGCCATTGATTTTAATGGCGACCCCGGCAGGACTCGAACCTGCGACCTCTGCTTTAGGAAAGCCTTGCTCTATCCGGCTGAGCTACGGGGCCTTGCGGCGCGTCTGGGTGTGGGATACGCGCGCCCGGTCACTTTGGCAAGCGGACCAGGCTTAAGGATGCCGATCAGGCCTCGATGGCAATGCGGGTATCAAAGGCTTGGTCGAGTACGGCGGCGGCGGCCTCGGCCACCGGGTCGCTTTGCATGTCGGCTTCGGACCGCAGACGGGCAATCTCTGTGCGGAGCAAGTCCGTCACCCGGGCCTCCATCTCGGGCGACAGGCTTTTGAGAGCCTCAACCGCCACCCGGGCCAAGGACACGCCCACAGCCGAGTCGACGTGGGTGGCCAGGATGCCGGCCTGAATCTGGGTCACTGTCATGATTTACGCCTTTGCCTTGCGGATAATCCCAAACACAAAACGCTGTCCATAAGGGAGTTGGAACGATTTGCCCGCAGCGGTCAAGTGCGTTTCACATGAAAACCAACCTATGATTATCTTCCTCTAGTGGGAGATATGGTTAATGACCACCACATATGGTATAGAACAAACTCTGAATCTCACGATGTCAGTGATTCGGTCCTGATTCGTTTCGCCCCTGTTCCGCAGCGGGCGTGAGTGTCGTTTACACTTCGGCCTCCTCGCATTTCCCCGCCTCGCTTAGCCTGCAAAAAGCCCCGCTGAAGCGGCTTCAGCGGGGCTTTAATGGTCCAAAGGTCAGGGCCCTTTTGGAGCGCGCCCTAGCCCTCTTCCGCTCTTTGAGCGGCCTGATCCTCGGCCTTGCCCTCCGGGTTGGCGAAGGTGTGGAAGCGCTTGCCAATGAAGTTCGACGCCATATCCACGAGCGCATAGCTGACCGGCACGAACAACAGGCTGAGCAGGGTCGAGGTGATCAGACCGCCGATGACGGCAATCGCCATCGGCGAGCGGAACGACACGTCCGCCCCCATGCCCATGGCGATCGGGAGCATGCCCGCGCCCATGGCCACCGTGGTCATGATAATCGGCCGGGCGCGTTTATGCGCAGAGTCCATCAAAGCATCGTAACGGTTCATGCCCTTTTTCATGGCCTCGATGGCATAGTCCACCAGCAGGATCGAGTTCTTGGCCGCGATCCCGGTCAGCATGATGATCCCGATCAGCGCCGGCATCGACATCGACTTGCCTGTGATCATCAGCAACAGGAACGCGCCCCCAAACGACATCGGTAAGGCGGTTAGAATGGTGATCGGATGGCTGAAGCTTTTGAACAGCAAGACCAGCACCACGTACATCAGGATGATGCCGGTGATGATCGCCGTCATAAAGCCCATACCCATTTCCATCTGGGCTTCCGCATCGCCGGCCGGCACTGTCTTGACCGACTTTGGCAAGGCCTTCATGGCTGGCAGTGACTTGATTTGCTCTGTAGCTTCACCAAGAGCCACCCCATTCAGCTCGCCTTGGATCGACACCTTACGCAGGCGCGCCTGACGTTCGATGGTGATCGGCCCGGAACCAAAGCGAATATCGGCGACGGTCGCTAAGGGGACACTGGTGCCATACTTCGTCGGCACCTGAAGCGTTTGCAAGGTCGACAGATCCTTGCGTGACTCTTCGGCCAGCATCACCCGGATCGGCACTTGACGGTCTGACAGATTATACTTGGCGAGAGACTGTTCGACATCCCCAAC
Organism: Asticcacaulis sp.; assembly: GCA_036834925.1. Lineage (GTDB taxonomy): Bacteria > Pseudomonadota > Alphaproteobacteria > Caulobacterales > Caulobacteraceae > Asticcacaulis. The sequence continues at coordinate 7,897 of DAITMY010000056.1, read as the reverse complement.
CGTGGCCACACGCGCGACCTGTGAGATGGCCAAGGCCGAAACTCCAAGCTCAGCCGCCACATCGGCCTTCGGCGTGATCAGAATTTCCGGTCGCACCAAGTTAGCTGATGAGAAGACGTTGCGCAGCGTCGGCAGCGCCCGCATCTGGCGCTCAACCTCTTGGGCTGAAGCCCGAAGCGCCTCGGCATCATCCGATAACAGCGTGATCGCCACGCTCCCACCATTGCCGCCATCCGCACCAAAGCGTGCGCGGATACCGGGGTACTTCTTGAGGGCCTCACCAAAGTCGAGCTCGAACTCTTGCTGACTGAGTTTCCGTTTATAGCGGGGGACCAGATTGACCGTCAGGGTGGCCCGGCGAACCGACGCCCCGAGCGCGCCGCCCCCCGGCCCTTGGATCATCGTCATCGACCCAATGGAGCTATAGACACTTTTGACTTCCGGGCGCGCTTCCAGCTCTTTGCTGATCGCCTTGGCGACGGCATCGGTATCTTCGAGAGTCGAGCCCGGCGCCAGTTCAACCGACATCACGGAGCGCGACACGTCTCCCGCCGGGATAAAGTCAGATGGAAGGCGCGATGCCACAAAGATCGAGCCGGCAAAGAACATCACGCCGAACAGGATCACTAATCCTTTGTGCTTGAGGCCCCAAGCCAGAGCACTAAGGTATCCCGCCATCCAGAAGGGATCGCCATGCTCCTTGCCTTGGTCGGCCTTGAGCAAATAGGCCCCCATCAAGGGCGTAATGGTTCGCGCCACCACCAGTGAGAAGAACACCGACACACAGGCGGCAATGGCAAAGCTGACAAAGAACTGACCGACAACCCCCGGCATGAAGCCCACCGGGGCAAACACCGCCAGGATGGTCGCGGTCGTGGCCACCACAGCCAGCCCGATTTCATCCGCCGCTTCAATGGCCGCCGGATAGGGCTTTTTGCCATCGCGGATGTGACGGACGATGTTTTCAATTTCCACGATGGCGTCGTCCACCAAGATCCCGACCGTCAGCGACAAGGCCAACAGGGTCACGACGTTAAAGGACTGGTTGAAGATCTCCATCACGAAGAAGGTCGGGATCAACGACAAGGGCATGGCCACAGCGGCCACAAACGTAGCCCGCCAGTCGCGTAGGAACACAAACACCACCAGCACCGCCAAGGCCGCGCCGAGGAGCAATGCTTCAATCGACGCGATATAGCTCTCCATCACAGCATCGACCGAGGTTGTCACCTCTTCGATCGTGACATCGGCCCGTGCGTCGTCGAGTTCGGCAATGGCTTTACGCACGGCTGTCGCCATGCCCACTTCGCCCGATGTCGTGGTCCGGTTGACACTAAAGCCCACGACTTCTTCGCCGTTCAAGCGAGCCCGACCGCGCGGCTCGGTCCAGCCATCGGTGACGTCGGCGACATCCCCGAGACGGATCGTACGACCATTATTCAAGGTGACGCGGGTTTCACGCAACGCATCGATTGAACGGGCGCTACCAAGGGTCCGGATTGCCTGTTCGCCCCCCGCCAAATCGACCCGCCCTCCGGGCAAGTTGATGTTAAAGCCACGCAGCTGCTGGCTGATTTCAGACGCCGTGACCCCTTGGGCCGCCAGACGCGCAGGGTCGAGCTGAACCCGGATTTCCCGGTCCACACCGCCATCACGGCCAACAGACGCCACACCCTTAATGCTGAGGAGCTGTTTGGCCACCGTGTTGTCGACAAACCAGCTCAGTTCCTCTGGCGACATGCCAGGGCCCCGCACCACATAGTTCAGAACCGCACCGCCGGTGCTGTCCATACGCTGAACCACGGGATCCTGAATATCTGCGGGCAGATCACTGCGAACGCTGGCGACGGCATTGCGCACATCATTGGTGGCGCGGTCTAGGTCCACACCGAGCTGGAACTCGATCGCGACGCTGGCATAACCATCGCCCAGTGTCGTGTAGATGTGGCGCACCGAGCCAATGCCGGACACGGAGTCCTCGACGATCCGGGCGACTTGGCTTTCTATTTCCGCTGGGGCGGCGCCCGGCTGGGCGACGGTTACAGTCACGACCGGAAAGGTCACATCCGGGAAGTTATTGATCCGAAGCTTGGTGAAGGACATCAGCCCCGCGATGGTAATCACGAGGAAGAAGATCAGGGTCGGGATCGGCTGGCGGATCGACCAAGACGAAATTCGGTTGAGGCTCATGTTCGGGGACCTCAGGACGCTTTGGCGGGTTTAGCGGGCGCGGACGTCGTCGATCCACCGGTGCGGACTGTATCGCCATCCACGAGGAAGGCCGCCCCCTTAACCGCAATCACCTCGCCAGCCCTCAGACCCTCTTGGATTAAGATGCGCTCGCCGGCCCGCTCTCCGGTCTTAACCCGGCGCAGGCTGACTTTGTTCTTGTCGCCGAGCACAAACACTGAGGGCTGGCCTTCGCGATAGACCACGGCCTGCATGGGCACACTCAGCGCTTCGGACACGCCCGTATCGATCTGAGTGCGGGCAAACATCCCCGGCTTGAGACCGGCATTGGCCGGAAGGGTGATCCGGGCATAGGCCAGCCGGGTCTGAGGATCGATCATCGGCGTCACGAGCCGGATCGTGCCGGTGGTTTCCACCCCGCCCTCGCCGATCACCCGGGCGCTCATGCCTGGCTTCAGACGGCGGATATCCGCTTCGGTAATTTCGGCATTCAGCTCGAGGCGGCCTTCGCGCACCATACGAAACAGCTCGACGCCCGGCGCAACAATCTGGCCCGTGACGACACTACGCTTGGTGATGAGGCCATCGACCGGGGCCCGGACCTGAGCCTGGGCCAGACGGGCGCGCACCTCGGCCTGACCGGCTTCTGCGGCCATCACCCCGGCTTGAGTCGTCTGCAAGGCCGCCTGACGCTGATCGAGGCTGGCGGCGCTCAAGAACCCCTTGTCACTCAGCTCCTTGGCGCGGGCAAAGGCCTTTTCGGCTTCGTTCATCTGGGCACGGGCGCTGGCCAGTTGAGCCGCGGCCTGTCTGGACTGAGCTTGCAGCAGCGTATCGTTCATCTGAACGAGCACCTGGCCCTGACGAACATAATCGCCCTCTTCCGCCAAAACGGCGGTGGCGGTCAGACCGCCCGTTTCGGCACCGATGGGCGCATCTTGCCAAGCCCCGATCGTCCCGGATGCGGCAATCAACACCGGCACTTCAAGCGCACGAACCGGCTCAGTCGTCACCGTCAAAGACGCGACGGGGCCGGACTTGCCGTCCTTGTCCTTGTCTGAGGTCGGGTGACAGGCCGACAAACCTGCTACGGCCACTAGGCCCACAAAGGTTAGGGCGGCATAGGTCGCAGGGGCGCGCGAAGCTTGAACCATGGCGTGAGAGTCCCGATCTTGTCTTTTGTTCCGTTTGGCATATAAATTCATTGACCCAAAAGTCAATGAAGTGTGTGAGGATTACGCATTTGCAATCTGACCCTTGCTGCAAAGGTCCAGCCTCTGGCGGCATCCGCCAGAAAACCAAAGCCTTGAGACCCGGACAGATTCTCGAAGCCGCTTTTGCCGCTTTCATTGAAAACGGTTACGCCGGTACCCGTATGGATGACATCGCACGACGGGCCGGAGTCTCCAAAGGTACGCTGTATGTCTATTTTCAGACCAAAGCGGACCTTTTCCGGGCCATGGCCCATTCCTTTACCGACCCCTTGATGAAGAGCGGCATTGCGTTTGACCCTGCTGAAAACCCGTGTCCGGTGGATCTGCTCCGCCGGTTTCTGGATCGCGGCTACGAGTTGATCGTCGATAATCCTCAAGCCATCGAGTTTTTCCGCCTGATGATCGCCGAAGCCGGAAGGGTGCCAGAAATCGCGGCCTTTTTTGCTGATGAAATGAACGGGGATTGTCAGGAAAATCTGCGCGATATCATCCGCTACGGCATATCCCGGGGCGACTTTGCCCCCAACAGCCTTGAGCGCCTGATGTTGTACGAAGACATCCTCTTTTCGCCCACCATATCGGTATCGATCGACAAGATGGTGCTTCCCGCTGGGCCGCTGAAATATGACGTGTCCCATTGGAAAGCCCTGCATCTGGACATGGTTCTGGGCCTGTTACAGCCCGCCGCATGGGTAAAGTCCTCGCAAAGTCACCCTTGCCTCACCGCTGCCTAGCCGCTTCGTGTGTCAAGTTCTGTCAGCAGCCGACAAACACAAAAAAAGCCCGCACCGGCGAGACCGGGCGGGCTTTTTTAATCCTGACGTTCAAGATCAGGCGCTGATGACCGTTTGTTCAATCGCTCCGAAGATCGAATGGTGCTTTTCGTCCAGCATTTCGATGCGGACTTGGTCGCCATGCTGAAGGAACGGCGTTTCCGGTGCGCCCTTGAGGATGGTTTCGACCATCCGCACTTCGGCAATACAGCTATAGCCGTGCCCGCCGTCCCGGACCGGACGTCCCGGCCCGCCATTGTCGTCGCGATTGGACACGGTTCCCGAACCAATGATCGACCCGGCACAGAGCGAACGAGTCTTGGCCACGTGGGCGATCAGGGTGCCGAAATCAAAGGTCATGTCGACCCCGGCATCGGCCTCGCCAAATGGCTCACCATTTAGGGCAACCAACAAGCGGCCCGACAGCTTGCCGTCATTCCAACGTTCGCCCAAAGCGTCGGGGGTCACCGCGACCGGCGAAAACGCCGAGGCGGGCTTCGACTGGAAGAAACCAAAGCCCTTGGCCAGTTCACCCGGGATCAAGCCGCGCAGCGACACGTCATTGACCAGCATGACCAGGCGGATCGCCTTGAGGCAGTCTTCGCGGCTGGCCCCCTGAGGCACATCGCCGGTCACAACCGCGATTTCGCCTTCCATGTCGCACCCCCAGCTCACGTCCGCGAGCGGGATCGGATCGCGCGGCGCGAGGAACCCGTCCGATCCACCCTGATACATGAGGGGGTCGGTCCAGAAGGTCTCAGGCATCTCCGCCCCACGGGCCTTACGGACCAGCTCAACATGGTTCACATAGGCTGAACCGTCCGCCCACTGAAAGGCGCGCGGAAGGGGCGAATGGGCTTCACGCTCATGAAAGCGCCCACGCGGCACGGCATCATGTTCAAGGCTCTCGGCCAGACCCCGCAGCAGCGGCTCGCAACGCGCCCAGTCATCCAGAGCCGCCTGGAGGGTCGGGGCAATCAAAAACGCATCGGTGTACCAGTGCAGGTCGTTCGACACGACCACCAGACGACCGTCGCGGCCGGACTTGAGAGACGCCAGTTTCATAGGTTCGTTCGGGTCCTTATTAAAGTAATCAGGTTTTCCCGGCTCAAAAGAACAGGGATTATTTGGCTGGTTTCGGCGGCACGCCTGGCTCAGGCAGCGGTTCGGTACTCAAAACCTGACGCTGCATGCCGTCGATCATGTCGAGGATCATCGGCTTATTGCCCCAGAGCACCGCGAACTCCTCAAGCTTTTGCCGCATCTGATTGATGCTGTCGCGCATGGTGGGGCCTTTAGGCTTGTCGTCCTTCGGCTTTTCGGCTGGCTTTGGATCTGCCATGGTGACGACCGTGGCCTGACCAATCAGACCAAACCCCGAACCAGCCGCAGATGCCGCTGCGGCGGCGGCACCGCCAGCCGATGATGCAGCCGCAGCCGCAGCCCCGCCACCAAGATTTAGCGGCACATAGATCGTGGCCGGTTTTTCGGTGCGCGCCTCTATGGCCTCAGACTTAGGGGCGTCTCCTTTGGCGGCATCCGACTTAGCGCCGTCTTCCTTGCCCTGCGCCTTAGCCAGATCCTCCAGCATTTTGCCGGACAGAATATCGACCATTGGAGATAGAGCCACAGACAAAAGGCTGGCCATTTCAAGGTTGTGGCCCAAGCGCTTCTTCAGTTCCAAGACCAAATCCTGAGCCGCAGACAGCGTTCCGCCCCCCGTCGCGCACAAAGCCGCTTTGAGCTTTGCCTCGACAGCCTTGTAGATGGTCTCGGCCACGTCTTTACGTTTGGCGAGGGCCTTTTGCTCTGCATGCCATTGCCCCCACCGGAACAGACCGTAACCCAGCCCGGCGATCAGGAAGACCAGCGCTAAGCCCAGCAAAAATGCCGAACCGTCCGAAAGCATCAAGCCTCCAGCCCCGCCCTCATACGAAAAATCGTTCGACGCAAATCCCTCGTCCATGATCCCCAACCCTCACATCACGTCAAAACCCCAGTGCGCGCACTGGGCGTAATTGTAAGGTTAACAGACTCTGCTTCCGTACGCACGACACAGATCGTCCGAAATCGACAGATTGACGGTTTTACCACCCTGCGGGATCCCTATTTCGGCATCCAGCTGTTGACATAGGCGGTATTTTCCACGGCCTCGGCACCGGGACCGACATCCAGCGGATCACGCGTATCGATCATGACCGCATACTCATCCGTCGCTGCTTTGGTCTGGACGAGCATGTTCTTGAGCGCCTTGGGGTGCGGGCCATGGGTGAAGCCCGCCGGATGGAAGGTCATCATCCCCGCATCAATCCCGTCACGGCTGAAGAAATCCCCGGCGTGATAGAACAGCACTTCATCGTAGTCGTCGTTATTGTGGAAGAACGGCACCTTGATCGCACCCGGATCGGTCTCGAACAGACGCGGCGCAAAGGTACAGACGACAAACCGATCCGACAGGAAGGTCGTGTGAGCCGACGGCGGCACATGATAGCGATGACTCATGATCGGGCGGATATCGCGCACATTCAGCCGCACCGGGGCTAGTTCCCCATGCCAGCCCACGGCATCGAGCGGATTATAGGGATAGGTGGCCACTGAGACTTGGCCACGCTTTTTGATCTGAACCGGATAATCCCCCGCCACCGCTTGATGATCGCGGAAGGCTTCGTCCATTTTGGGCGTATCCAAAAGCGCCGGATCAAAGATCGCGTGCGGCCCCAGAAGCCCCCGGTCCGGAAGCGTATAATGGGTGTTGGTCGCCTCGATCATCAGCACCTGGGTGCTGCCCGCACTGTTCAGACGCCACATGGTCCCACGCGGCAGATAGAGATAATCTCCGGCCTCGTAAGCAATGCGTCCAAAGTCGGTGAACAGATCACCTGCCCCCGTGTGCACAAACAGAAGCTGGTCGCCGTCGCCGTTCCGCACGAGGGCGGAAAGCCCCTCAAAACGCCAGAAGCGCACTTCCGTGGCCTTATTGACCAAAACAACCGGAGCCGACCACGGCGAGGACTCTGCGTGGCTCAGTCCGTTGAGGTCAAAGGCGCGCGGGCGAAGCGGCCCCTCGAACGACGTCCAACCGGTCGGCGGCTGGGGGTGATAAAGGAAAGCCGCCGGCCCAAAGAACCCCTCTTTGGACATTTCCCGCTCGAATGTGCCCTCGGGCAGATCGCAATGGGCCTGACGCGAATGGCGGCCTTCCGCCCCGCGAACCGGAATCCAGTTTCTTTTCGACATCCGCGCACTCCCTCAGGCTTGTTTTCAGCGCCAGTCCTGCGCCGTGGATCAATTATGCCCCAAAGTCGATATGGTTTCAACGGAAACCATATGCCGAGTGTATCGCTGTTTTTGCGGCTGGCAAGGGGGCAAAGTGCGACGCCCCCTCCCTTTTCATCCCGCCTCAGTCTTCCTTAAAAATACCGATTTCCGGCTTCTGGCCGGCGATCTGACGGGCGCGATACATGCCGGGGGTATTGAAGCTCCAGACCGCCTGACCATCGCGGGTCACAGCGATGATGCCCCCGTCGCCGCCGTCGGCCATCAGCTGGTCATGGACCACCGTATCGGCGGCCTGTTGCAGGCTGAGGCCCTTATATTTCACCAGAGCGCAGATCTCGTGAGCCACCACCCGGCGGATAAAGAACTCGCCCGTACCCGTGGCCGAAACGGCGCAGCTGGCATTATCGGCATAGGTCCCGGCCCCGATGATCGGCGTATCCC
>DAITMY010000055.1:0-10670 GCA_036834925.1 Asticcacaulis sp. | reverse complement strand
CCCCTTGACAGGGGCACCTCCCCCCAAGGCGGGGAGGGGGTAACTTATTAATTTTCAATGCTTTTTTAAAGTGGTCGCCCTAGGCCGCCGCTTCGTCGGATTCGGTGTCGGCCTCAGCGCTGAGTTTGGGCCGGACCATCGGTAAGATCACGCTGACCGTCGTGCCAACGCCGAGGCGTGAACGGATATCGAGGCGACCATTGTGCAGCTCGATCAGCGACTTGGTCAGGGCGAGGCCGAGGCCGGTCCCTTCCTTGGTCTTGGACATCTGATTTTCGATCTGCTCGAACGGCTTGGCCAGACGCTCCATGTCTTTTTCAGCAATGCCGATGCCGGTGTCGATGACATCGATCTTGACCCACCCGGCCTTGTGGGTGGCGGCGACGGTCACGCTTCCGCCCGCAGGGGTGAACTTGACGGCATTAGAGACCAGATTGAGCAGGACCTGTTTGATCGAGCGGAAATCAGCTTCGATATCGGGCATGTCAGCGACTGTGTTTTTTAGCTCCAGTCCGGATTTTTCAGCACGGGTGCGCAACAGCCGCAGAGTATCGCCGACAATATCTTCAAGGTTCACCGGCTCGAAGCGCATGGTCATCTTGCCCGCTTCGATCTTGGACATATCGAGAATGTCGTTGATCAGCGACAGAAGATGCTGGCCCGAGCTAAGGATATCTTTGGAGTATTCCTTGTAGCGCTTATCACCGAGGGGCCCAAACATCTCGGTCGACATGATTTCCGAGAAGCCATTGATGGCGTTGAGCGGTGTGCGCAGCTCATGGCTCATGTTGGCGAGGAACTCGCTCTTGGCGCGGTTGGCCTGTTCGGCGCGAATCTTGGCCGCTTCGTATTTTTGCGCGAGCACGGTTTGCTTGGCTTGGCTAAGCTCAAGCTGGGAGACCATGGCCTTGAGTTGCTCTTCGTTCTTGCGCCGAATCTCTTCCTGCATCTTCACGGCGGTGATGTCCGCGCCTGTGACCACGTGACCACCATCGGCAGTGCGGCGATCCGAGATCTGGAGCCAGCGGCCGTCATGGAGTTCGGCTTCGACCAGATCACCCGCGCCAGGCTGGGGCGCGAGTTTCTGTTTGATGGCGATATTGGCCAGATGTTCGATGGGCTTGCGCGGGCTGCCGGGTTTCAGCAAGTTTTCCGTCAGGCCAAATACCTCGCGGAATGTCTTGTTGCACATGACCATCCGGTCGTGGCGGTCCCACAGGACAAAGGCTTCGGAAATGCTGGCAATCGCATCGCGCAGGCGCGTTTCGGCCGTTTGGGCGCGAGATTGTGCAAATCGTTCCTCGGTCACGTCCAAAGCCACACCGATGAGCCGGTTAAAGCCATAGGCATCGGTTTCGCCCACAGCCTGACCCCGGGCATCAATCCATAGAGAGCGCCCGTTTTCCGTGCGAGCCGGTACCCGGAACGACACGTCAAGCGCGCCATTGGTCCGTGCGCCCAGCACTGCCCTGTGCAAACGCTCTCGATGCTCAGGCGCCACACGGTTCAGGACATCATCGGTGCTGGCAACACCGGCTCCGCCCCAGCCCAGCATGACGCCGGTGACTTCAGACAGATAGACCAGATTGTCCTTCAGGTCCCATTCCCAGATCCCAGCCCGGGCCGCTTCGACGGCTAGACGATACCGCTCTTGGTTCAGCTCATATTGCTGTCCTTGCTCAGAGGCGCGTCTGTGCTGGATGTAGAAAATCCCCGCGAAAATAAGTCCGACCAAAAGCGGCCAGCCAGCTTGCCAGAGCAACAGGAGCCCGGTGCCAGAGAGCGGTGCGCCTTGAGGAATAGCTTGCAGGAGCAGAGTGTCCTGGCCTGCAATCCCCAGGCCTAGGACCCGCACGGGATCACCATGCAAGATCGGCAGGTCTTGAGCTGGGGTTGCCGGTACGCCTGTACGCGCAGCTTGCCAGAGGGCCTCGGAGGGGGTTCCATAAAGAGCGTCTGTTCGGACGCCAACCCATTCTGCCCGTGCGGCGGCGAGCACCGTACCGGTCCGACTGACCAAGCTTTGCTCCGAGGAGAGGGCGAGGGGCACACGCGTACTGATCCAGTGTCCGTCACGGGTCTTGAGGCGTAGGATGACGCTGTCTTTGCGTGTCGGATCGGGCAAGAGTTTTAGCGCCTCTGTCGTTCGGATCCGGCTTCCGGCGGCTAAGGCTTCGAGGCTGGCGACCGAGGGGGGGGGTGAAGCGGATGCCACGGCCATCAAGGTTCCAGACGCGTCGCTCAGGGTGACGACGTCAAGGTCTCCCGCCGCGCGCGCGATTTCCGCCGCAGTCATCGGATCCGTTTTTGTCCGTGTAAGGCTTTCAGAGCCGGCCTGGAGCGCCGTCTGAGCTTTTAACAGCCGGGCTTGGATCTCTGTTGCGCGTTGAGACAGGTCAGACTGGGCACTGATGACCGACGGATCATCGCGTTCTTTGGCCTCTTGATGCTGATGATAGCCGGAAATGCTGCCAAAAATCACGAGCCCAAGAGCGAGGACGAGCGCCAAGATGCGCGCATTTGGGCTCAAGCTCAGTCCCGTGCGAGCCTGTTTCTGAGCCTTATTCAACCCTTTATTTTTTGCCGTTTTAGCGGTCCGGGCCACGATCCTGTCCTGCTCACACGTCGGATTTCAGGCCTCGGGGCCAGACCCAACTGTTGAATCACGTGCAGGCTAAGCAGCGTCGCCCCGCCTGTCGAGGGCGGGAACCAGAAATGGTTAATCTTTTGTTTCGGTCTGATCTTCAGGCGGGCGGTGATCCTCGCTCCAGCCCGCGCGACGCTCGGGGCCGCTATACTTGGGATCCATTTTGCGGCGACGGTCCGGACCAAAATAGTTGGCGGCCTTGATATAGGGCCGCGGGTGATCGATCACAGACGCCACCTTGCGGTGTAGTTCCAGCGCCGTCACCGGCTTGCAGCAGAACTCATTGACCCCGGCGTCACGGGCCGAAAGGACACGGGTCCGTTCGGAGTGCGCCGTCAGCATGATGATCGGCACGTAGCGATTGGGGCTGTCCGAAGAGTTGCGCACTAGCTGGACAAACTCGACTCCATCCAGCACTTCCATTTGATAGTCGACAATGACGATGTCGATGGCATCGTGCTTAAGCCGGTGAAAGGCTTCGGTGGCGTCTTTGGCTTCAAATATGATCGTTGCGCCAAAACCCCGAAGAATGGTTTTGACGATATTGATCATATGGACGTTATCGTCCACCACCATAAATCTGACGCGTTCCAGGCCAGCCATTATACCCTGTCAGTCTCACGCCGGTCAGTGGGGCCGGTGTTTTTGAAGATTCGCACAGGCTATTCCTGTTCTTCGGGATCTGAACCCTTATATCCCTACCAAGCCCTTAATGATCTGGGGCTGCAATAGCCTTTGCGGCTTGTTCACGCACATTTGGCGATAAGGATTCTCGCGAAAGCAGAAAGCTCAAGGCGGCTCGCATCTGCTGGCCCCGTTCAAGGCTGTAGCGGCTCCAATGCCCGAGCGGTTCGACAAGCCGGGCCGCGCTGGCCGGGTTAAGAGCATCGACCAAGGCGATCTGTTCCGACAGCCACTGATATCCTCGTCCATCGAGGGCATGCAGCGAAACCGGATTGACACTGGCAAAGGTCTGGAGCACCGCGCGCATCCGGTTGGGGGTGCGGTAATCGAAATCCGGATGCCCGGTCAGCGCCATGATCGTGTCGAGACTACCGGGTGCGGTGTTGCGGGCTTGGAGCGCAAACCATTTATCCAGAACCAAGGGCTCATCACGCCAGCGGTTATAAAACCCGTTCAGAGCATCGGCCCAAGCGGGGCCACCCCGACGCATCAAAGCCACCATGCCGCCCATTTCCTCGCTGAGGGTGCGGGCCGAGGCGATATGGGCGACGACCAGAGCTGTTCGCGCCTCCGTTGACGGGTGAAGGCTGGCCAGCAGATCAAGCAGGCTGTTGCGTAGCGTCCGCATTCCCGCAGCTTGCGCATCGGCCCGGAAGGGGCCTTCTGTAGGGGCAAGTCGGGCGTAGATCGCCAGCATGGCCGCTTCGAGGTGTTCCGCACAAACCCGGATGAGATGCTCACGGGCCGCATTCAGGCGTAAGGGATCTGCGGGCTGCATCGTCAGGCTCAGATCCTGTTCACTGGGAAATTGCAGCATCAGGGCGGCAAAGGCCGGGTCCGCATCGGCTTGATCGAGGGTTCGGCCCAAAGCCTCGGCAAATGCGGCGTCCCCCTCTGGGTTGGGCTGGTTCTTTGCCCGATCACGGATCAGCTTAGCCGCCAAGGTCTGGGCGGCTTCCCACCGATTAAACAGGTCCGGATCATGGCCCATACGGACGAATAAATCTTCGATGGGCTCTTCGAGGCTCAGGGTTACGGGCGCTGAAAATCCACGCAGAAGGGACAGGACCGGGCGGGACGAAACTGCTTCAAGGCGCAAGCGGGCCTCGGGTTGATCAAGGACAAAGACAGTCTCATCAAGGTCCGTCTGGCCTTCGCGGTTAAAGCGCAGTGGGACTCCACTTTCAGACAATAAGCCAAGGCGCACCGGGATGGGCACCGGTTGTTTAGACGGTTGGTTCGGCGTGGCGCGAAGGGTTTGAGTTAGGATGATATCCAAGGTTTGCTGATCTGCTTGCCATTCCGCGCGCGCCGTCACCTTGGGGGTGCCTGCTTGGGTATACCAAGGCATGAACGGGGCAAAGGACCGGCCTGTTACGGTTTCAAAGGCTCCGATAAAGTCTTCTACTGTCGCCGCGGTGCCGTCATGGGCAGCGAAATAGTGATCGAGGGCGGCACGATAGGTTTCAGGCCCCACGAGGGTTTTCAGCATACCCACCAACTCGGCGCCTTTTTCATAGATGGTGGCCGTGTAAAAGTTATCGATCTTCTCATAGCTGTCCGGGCGGACCGGATGGGCGAGCGGGCCGGCATCTTCGGCAAACTGTCGGGCGCGCAGCGCTTTGACATCCTTGATCCGCTGCACGGCTTGGCCCCGCATATCGGCCGAGAAGCCTTGGTCGCGATAAACGGTCAGCCCTTCCTTGAGGCAGAGCTGGAACCAGTCGCGACAGGTGACCCGGTTGCCGGACCAGTTATGGAAATATTCGTGCGCCACCACACTTTCGATCCTTTCATAATCGGGATCGGTGGCGGTTTGCGGATCGGCCAGCAGCAGCGCGGCATTGAAGATGTTCAGGCCCTTGTTCTCCATGGCCCCGAAATTGAAATCGCGCACAGCCACGATCATGAACTGATCGAGATCATATTCGCGACCATAGACCTGTTCGTCCCAAGCCATGGACCGTTTGAGCGCGTCCAAAGCATAGGCGGCCCGAGCGGACTGGCCCGGATCGACATAGATCTCAAGCGCCACATCGCGCCCCGAGGCGGTGGTAAAGCGGTCCGCCAGCAGGTCCAGTTCCCCAGCGACGAGCGCAAACAGGTAGGACGGCTTGGGGAAGGGGTCTTCCCACACGGCATAATGACGCCCATCCGGGAGATGGCCATGCTCGATCCGGTTGCCATTGGCCAGCAGGCGAGCGTAGTGCGTTTCGGCCATGATTGTGACCCGATAGCGCGCCAGCACATCGGGCTGGTCCATCATAAAGGTGATGCGGCGGAACCCTTCGGCCTCGCACTGAGTACAGAAACGCCCCCCCGACAGGTAAAGCCCTTCGAGGCTGGTATTGGCTGAGGGGTCTATGCGGACCTCGGCCTCAAAACAGAGCGGCGCGCTCAGGTCTTCTTGGCGTAGGGCTTTGAGGGTCAGGCCGGTGTCGCTGAGGTCATAGTCATCCGTAGAGAGAGGCCGACCGTTGAGGGTTACGCGGTCAACCGCGAGTCGCTCGCCATGCAGAAACAAAGTGTCTTCTGTTTCGCTTACTCCGGGGTTGGCCGCGATCATCAACCGGGAAACCACGCGAGTCTGCTTGGGATCCAAGTCGAACGTAAGCTCAACATCGGTCACCCGCCACGCCGGGGCGTGGTAGTCAGACAGTTTGTGAACCGTGGCGGGGCTGGGGGCGGTGTCTGAGCGCATGGATCCTCCGGGGCTGGATCATACCTTGTCAGGCGCAGGCCGTTTCGCAAGGCGCAAGGCCTTTATGGGACCGCAGAAACCAAAATTAAGGTTCTGCTAGGGGCGTTTCTAAACGGCTCTGCAAGGGCGAGGCGTTATAGTCATTACAGTACAGTGTAGTCCCCAGTATGAATAATCTGAACGCGTAAAGAAGCGTAAGACTTCAGCAGGTTGCCGGATAAAAAATCCGGTTCTAAAGGAACGCCCATGTCGCTTAATGCCCCGTTCAAGACCTTCAAGGTTCTGTTTCTTGGTGCGGATAACTCTGCACGCTCTATCTTGGCAGAAGCCTTGCTGAACCGCTTGGGAGCGGGTCGCTTTGAGGCCTATTCTGCGGGTTTTAGACCCGTTTCGGCGATTTCGCCCTATGCGCATGCTTTGCTGCATTCTATCCATTATAAATCGGATACACTTTACTGTAAGTCGTATGAAACCTTCTTGGGATCTCATGCGCCGGAGTTTGATTTTATCTTCCGCATGACGTCGGATTTCCCCTCGCAAGGGCGTTGGCCGGAGTTTAACGGGGATCCGATGGTGATCGACTGGTTCCTGCCGGATCCGGGCGAAGTGATGGGGTCGTCGGCGATGATTGCCGCTGCCTATGCGGATGTGTTTGGTCGCTTGGCCAACCGTATCGATGTTTTCACCCAGCTGCCGCTGGATAGCCTCAGCCGTATGGCGCTCAACGCCCGACTGGAACGCATGGGCGAAGAGCCCTTCCGCTTGGCCTCGTAATCTTTCCTGCGATCAAATAGACAGATTTCTAAAAAGTCCGCATGATTTCAATCTGCGGACTTTTCTATGTGCAAGCTGTTTTTTGTCTCTGCTATTGTTAGGGTGCTTTATTTATCTAAAAGGAATATTTTGAATAAAGTGGGCAATTTAAAGATTAATTTCTCTTAACTAATGCTTAGAAATTTCAAGTTATATTTTGTTCATTGAGGTTGTGGCCACTTTGGTCGTTCTCAAGATCTATTTTCTGTCGTGCGTTGCGTTTCTATTCTCCCCCCTCTCTCTTGATGCCCTAGCCGTCTGACGGCTAGGGTTTTTCTTTCGTCGGGCGCTTGCGAGGTAAATATCTTTCGACTATTCCCGAATTATGGAAGATTCTGACGCAATAGAGACCTTATCGGCTTTGGCGCACCCGGGACGCTTGGCGGTGTTCCGGGCGCTGGTCCGGGCGGGCGAGACCGGGCTAGCGGCCGGTGAGATTGCCCGCACCATTGGTGCCTTGCCGAATACCACCTCAACCAATTTGGGAATCCTGACCCATGCTGGTTTGGTTCAGGCGCGCCGCGAAGGTCGCTCGGTGATCTATGCCGTGCGGTTTGTCCGCATGCAGGCGCTGATCGGGTTTCTCTATGAGGACTGTTGCGGCGGGGCTTCGCAACTGTGTCTTCCGCAAAGTCTCTGTTCGATCAAGGCGGGCTAACGATGGGTATATTTGAACGCTACCTTAGCCTTTGGGTCGGATTGGCGATTGCTGCGGGTATCGGCCTCGGGCTTGTCTTCCCGCCCGTTTTCGCGGCGGTGGCTGCGCTGGAATATGCCCACGTCAATTTCGTCGTCGCGGTGCTGATCTGGCTGATGATCTATCCGATGATGGTCAGTATTGATTTTTCGCAGATCACCGCGCTGCGTTATGACCGAAACAGCCTGTTGCTGCCCATGGTGATGAACTGGTTGATCAAGCCGTTCAGCATGGCGCTACTTGGCGTCGCCTTTTTCAACTACGTTTTCGCCGCCTTTATCACGCCCGACGAAGCGCGCCAGTATTTGGCCGGGTTAATCCTGCTGGGGGCGGCCCCGTGCACGGCCATGGTGTTTGTCTGGAGCCGGATGGTCCGGGGCGATGCGACCTATACGCTGATCCAGGTCTCACTCAATGATCTGATCATGGTGGTGGCCTATGCCCCAATCGTGGCGCTATTGCTCGGTGTCTCCAGCGTCAAGGTGCCGTGGGATACGCTGCTTTTGTCCGTGTTACTCTATATGGTCATTCCGATGACCGCCGGGTTTGTGACCCGCAAGGCACTGAGCGACGTCGGCACTGAGGCCTTGTTGAAGAGCCTCAAGCCCTTGTCCGTGATTGGGTTGTTGTTGACCGTAGTCTTGTTGTTTGGCTTTCAGGCGACCACTCTGCTGGCCAAGCCGCTGGTCATTGCCATGATTGCTGTGCCTATTCTGTTGCAAAGCGTGTTGATTTTTATCATCACTTTTTGGACGCTTCGCCGGTGTTCGATTTGTTTTGACCAAAGTGCCCCGGCCGCGCTGGTCAGCGCATCTAACTTTTTCGAATTGGCCGTTGCGGTCGCCATCAGTCTGTTTGGTCTGAATTCGGGGGCCGCCCTTGCGACAGTGGTTGGAGTGCTGGTGGAGGTCCCGGTCATGCTCTGGCTGGTCCGCCTCGCCAATAAGTGGCGTTATGAACAGACGTCTAAGGTGTCAAAGGGATAAGGGGTGATCATGTCAGACTTTCCGGTAACGATTTATCATAATCCCCGCTGCGGGACCTCGCGCAACACCTTGGCCATGATCAAACAGGCCGGGTACCAGCCCGAGGTGATCGAATATCTCAAGGTCGGCTGGACGGCGGAGCAACTGAACGATTTGATCCGCCAGATCGGGGGCGGGGCGCGTGTGATCCTGCGCGACAAGGGTACACCAGCGGCGGAGCTCGGCCTGTTGGAGGCCGGTGTGTCTGATGACGTGCTGATCACGGCCATGACCAAGCATCCGGAGTTGGTCAATCGTCCGATTGTCGTCACCCCCAAGGGCGCCGTTCTGGCACGGCCGAGTGAGCGGGTTGCCGAGGTGCTGGACCGTCCTATTGGCGCCTTCGTAAAGGAAGACGGAGAGGTTGTGCCGGGCTGAGGTCAACTCATTGCCAAAATGCCAAACGCCGCCCGGTGAGGGGCGGCGTCTAGTTTGTTCAGTTTAGTGACTTATCAGGCGACGCTGCTGCTGCGCATACGGATGCCCGACGCACTGTTGCTCTTGGTATAGAGCCCGCGCTTGCCCGGTGCGGGCTTGAAGGCATCGGTGATCCCCAGCACGGTTTCCGCTGCGCCCAGGAACAGGAAGCCATCTTCCGGCATCAGGGCGGCAATGCTCTCCAGCACCTTACGCTTGGTTTCAATGTCGAAATAGATCAGCACGTTGCGGATAAAGACCACGTCCGGCTTGCCAACCGTCATGCGCAGATCTTCGAGCAGGTTGAGCTGTTTCCAGCGCACAGACGAACGCAGACGCGGCGAGATCCGCCACATATCGTCCACCTTCTCAAAGTGCTTGACCATCATCTGGATGGGCAGGCCGCGTTGGACTTCGAACTGGGAGTAAAGGCCCGATTGCGCCTTTTCCAGGCAGCGTTCAGAGATGTCCGTCGCCAGGATGTCCAGCTTAACGCGCGGATATTTTGCGCTTTGCTCATCCATCAGCATGGCCAGGGAGTAGGGCTCCTGACCGGTCGAACAGGCGGCGCACCAGACCTTGATGTCGCCACTTGAACGGGCCGTGCTCAGGACCGGCAACACATCGTCCCGGAACTGATCAAACGGGGTCTTGTCGCGGAAGAACAGGGTCTCATTGGTGGTCATCGCGTCCGTGACCGCCCAGATCAGCTTCTCGTCCCGTTTGGTCCGCAGCGACGTCAAAAGCGCAGAGACGGTAGAATAGCCTTCGCGGCGGGCAACCGGAGCTAGGCGACTTTCGATCAAATAGGTCTTGTCATTACCCAGGATTAGGCCCGAACGCACCTTCAGCAGGGTGGCAAGATGCTCAATGTCCTCGGACTTCACGCTTTTTCCCCACGACTTATGGCCTTGCAGGCAGCCGTAAGGCCTTCCACAGGACGTATTATTTCAGCCAGACCGGCTTCGGCCACGGCCCCGGGCATACCCCAGACCACGCTCGAGGCTTCGTCTTGAGCCATGACCAGACCGCCGGCATTGACGACGGCCTGAGCCCCGTCCCGACCATCATGGCCCATGCCTGTCAGGACGACGGCCATCAGATTTTTGCCGTAGATATCTACGGCGGACTTAAACATCGGATCCACGGCCGGGCGACACCAGTTGACGGGTGCGCTCTGATCCAAGTGGATCGTCGGGGCGATCTCTGACCCTTTCAGGGTCATGTGATAATCGCCCGGTGCGATATAGACGTGCTTCGCCTCGACAGACATGCCTTGTTTGGCTTCGACCACGGTCATACTGAGCGCCTTATCAAGGTGCTCCGCTAGGATGGCCGTGAAGGTCGCAGGCATATGCTGGACGATCAGGATCGGCAGCTTCCAGTCCGGCCCGAGGCCGACCAGAAAGTTACGCAGAGCCGGCGGGCCACCGGTTGAGGCACCGATCAGCAGAGCCGAAACCTTGCGGACCCCGACAAAGGTACTCGCGCGCGGCGTGGCAACCCGAAGACTGGTCGGGCTAGTCCGCGGCTGGATCGGCGGAGCAGCCGCAGCAGCGACCGGAGCATTTGTCCCCGGCGGCAAGGCAGGCCAGACGCCGCGCGTGCGACCGCACAGAGCGCGGGCCTTGGCCATCAGTTCCTGACGGAAGCCTTCGGCCCCGCCGATGCGGCTGGCTTCTGGCT
>DAITMY010000054.1:0-10679 GCA_036834925.1 Asticcacaulis sp. | reverse complement strand
CAAAACAACCGCCCGGCTCTAATCCCAGCCGGAGGAAAGCTGGGGGTCACGTCAACGATATTTTATAAATGATAAAATTTACTACAACAGTTTCGCTAAAATGTCACCTTCGGAGCTTGATTCTCGTGAGAGTGCAGAGCTTCTTGCTGTAAGAAATTATTATGATTGGTGTGTAGATAAATCTATAAGGCCGGAACTTTTGCAGTATAGTATTACAAATATATTATACAGTAGGCGTCACAAGGAGGGTTTATACAGTTATTATATAGCGTACGAAGATGGTCAGCTTTATGGTTATAAATTTCCAAGAGATGAAAATAAGAGTGAGGAAATGCTTAGGTTGGCCGCTGAGGCTGGGCATGAGTATGCAGCGGAATTAATAAAAGAGCGTAAAGTCAAGCAATCAAATGTAGAATTACAGTAGCGGTGCACTTTACTTTTATATGGGTGGGGCTGGACGTCACTCAAAACCGCACCCAACATTTTGACTCTTGGGGTCTCAACACGAATGGTGGGATGGCCGCCCAGAGTATGAACAAGGACGGAGTCTTTGACGCTTGCGGTAACCTCGCCAACGCGGGGCAGGTTGGTAAAGATTTGGGCCGCCGCAGCTTTACCTATGATCTTGACCCGAAGGGCGGCGCAACCAAAGCTCAGACCAACCCCGCCCCCTGTGGCGCTCGGCCTTGTTAGCAACTGCCGCAGCCGGTTCCCGCATGCCACAACACGCGCCCATCGGCGGCATAGACCACCCTATTGCCGTCCTCTTGGACGATAAACCACGCCCCGGGGTTGCCATGGGTATGGGTGTGCCACACCGGACGGTTGGCGTGATCATACATCACCAGATTGCCATCATGCTGCATGACCAGAAACGCTGAACTCTGGCCAAAGCTTTCCGCCTTGGCCCACAAGGCGCCGCTCTGTCCATAGAGGACCAGATTGCCATCGGTCAGAGCCCTGTGCGCTATCCATCAACTCGCGTTCTGGGCGTATAGGGTGTTGTGATTTATCCGTGCGCGGTCAAGCCATTGCAATTTCAAGAGCTGGGCATTAGGAAATTATTAAGGATTTCCGAAATGTGGGAGCGCCGCCATGACGGATGTGAACGCCAGAGCTGGGTCGGGACGCGCTTTGATCGCGATGCTCGCGCTGTCGGCCTGTCTTTGGGGGGCAACGGGTTCGCTTAATCTGCTGGCCAAGCCCGTACCGAAGGCTAAGACGGCGTCTGCCGCGGGCCAGCCCGCCAAGGCGGCGACCTCTAGTCTTGCCGGGCCGGGCGAAGTCTGTCCGCCGGGGGCCAAGGTCGCCGAAGAACTGCCGCGCGACATCCGCGAACAGGCCCGTCCCGGCCAATGCTACGCCCAGCTTTTGACCGCACCGGTGTTCGAGACGGTGACCGAAAAGGTCGAGATTGCCCCAGCCCGCACTGAAACGCGCAAGGTCAAGGCCGTGACCGAATGGCGCGAACGCGAGGTGGTGGTGACGCCTGAGCGCCGGGTGCGCGAGGTGGTGCCCGAAGAAACCCAGACGGTGACGGAAACGGTTATTCTCAAACCTGCGGGCGTGAAACGTGAAACCGTCGAGGCGGTTTATGAGACGGTGGAAGCCCGCGAAGTGGTCCGTCCGGCCCGCCAAGAGTGGTTACGGTCTGAAACGGCTCCGGTTGACCCCTATACTATCGAGCGCCGGGCGGTCGATCCCCATGCGACCGTCAGCAGCGGGGCGGCGAGCTTTGGTCCCGCTCAGGCAGCGCCAAGCGCCAATCGCCCCAATCAGCCCGGCGGCGATGCGCAGCGCGCCCCGGCCTATCGCCAGAATGGCTTTTTAACGTGGCCGGGCAAGGGCACCGGCGGTGTGGTGCTGGAGACCAAGGGCAATGGCGAGACGGTGCAGGGCGATCCGAACGCCCCGCACATCGTCTATCGCCTCGTGGAACATCCGGCCGAAGAGCGGGTGGTGACCCGCCGCGTTCTGCGCCAGCCGGAAACCGTGCGCGAGGTGCCCGTGCCAGCTGAGACCCGCACCATTACCCGCGAGGTTTTGGTCAAGCCGGAGACCGTCATCGAAAAAGTGATCCCTGCGGTTACGCGTAAAGAGCGGTATGAGCATGTGGTCACGCCCGCCCGAGAAGAGACCGTGACCATACCCGCTGTGACCCGACCGGTCGACAAGCGCCGCCTTGTCACCCCGGCGCGTAAGGTCTGGCGGGAAATCCTTTGTTCCCGCAATACCCGCCCGGAAACGGTTCAAGCGATCCAGACGGCCTTGGCCGCGCGCGGCTATGATCCCGGCCCCGTCGACGGCAAGCTGGGAGCCCAGACCCTGCAGGCGTTGCAGGTCTTCCAAGCCAACCAAGGCCTGCCCCAAGGCGCTGTGTCCGTCGAAGCCGCAGAGGCGTTGGGCGTGAAAATCCGCTGAGGCGGAGACCGCCCTCACGACGGTGTTATTAGCCCTTTGCTGTTTTTCCGGGCAGGACAACAGTCTCTTGCCCTGAAGGAGCGCGCCATGACTGTGTCGATGATGTCTGAAACCGTATTCGGCACCTTGGTGATCGGCGACAAGACCTATTCGTCTTGGTCGATGCGGCCGTGGTTGGTACTGAAGCAGGCTGGGGCCGTGTTCGCTGAGCAAAAAGTTGGGCTTTACGGCCCGAACAAGCTGGCGGACCTGACGACGGTTTCGCCCACGGGGCTCGTGCCTTTGTTGCGGGTTGGGGACCTGGATATCCCGGACTCGCTGGCGATCAGCGAATATGTCGCCGAGGCCTTTCCTGAAGCGGGTCTGTGGCCACAGGATCGGTCGGCGCGCGCCATGGCCCGGGCGGCGACCTGTGAGATGCATAGCGGCTTTACCGCCTTGCGCAGCCAGCATCCGCACCACCTGTTTCACCGCAGCCATCCGACCCCGTCGCCGGAGGTGACGCGCGAATTGACCCGGCTGGTGGCCCTGTGGCGCAGTCTGCGTCATCGCTTTGGCGGGGCCGGGCCGTTTCTGTTTGGCCCGTTCGGCATCGTGGATGCCTTTTTCACGCCGGTTGCCTCGCGCCTTCGGACCTATCATCTCGATCCGGCGCAGTTTGGTGACGAAGACGGGGTGGCGGCAGCCTATGCCGCGGCCCTGCTGGCGAACCCGCACTTTCTGGAATGGGAAGCGGATGCCTGCACAGAAGGTCACGGGACGGGGTGGGCCTGAGATCGCCCCCTACATCAATCCTAGGGACTTAAAGCTGGCCACCCCTTCGCGGCCGACCACCAGATGGTCGTGGACGGTAATCTTGAGCGGGCGGGCAGCGTCGACAATCAGCTTAGTCATGTCGATATCGCCCTGGCTGGGCATGGGGTCGCCCGAGGGGTGGTTGTGCACCAGGATCAAGGCCGCCGCGCCGTGTTCGAGTGCGCGGCGCACCACTTCGCGCGGATAGACCGGGGCATGGTCGATGGTGCCAAAGGCCTGAAGCTCGTCGGCGATCAGCTGGTTCTTCTTGTCAAGAAACAGAATGCGGAACTGTTCGCGCGGCTCGTGGGCGAGGGTGGTGCGTACATAGGCGAGCAGCGCGGTCCAGCTTGAAATCACCGTTTCGCGCCGCAAGGGCTCGGCCATGATCCGCCGGGTGGCCTCAAACAAAAGCTTCAGGTCCAGCGCCGTTTCCCGGGCAATCGACAAGGGCTTGCCGCCGGGCGGGGTGACGCGGATCCCCACCAGACTGTCGAGCGGGGCGGCGCACACGGCCCCGAGATTGCCAAAGCGGCTGAGCAACGCCTTTGCCAAGGGTTTAACATCGCGCTGGGGCAGGCTGCGGAACAAAAACAGCTCCAGCAGTTCATAGTCCGCCAAGGCGTCGGGGCCGGTACGCAAGGCCCGGTCGCGCAGACGCTGGCGGTGGCCGCGATGGTCGGGCACCGCCGGGGGCTCAGGCGTAAGGGCTGTATCCACGTCTTCGGGAAACAGCTCTGGGGCCTCTGCGCGTTCCGATAATCCGCTGTCGTGCGCTGATCCGGTCATGGCCCCCCGCTTACCCGTCTCTAACTCTGGACGGGTCGGGGACGGTATTGGTCCGTTGGTGAGGCGGTAAAGATCTCGACCCCATCCTTGGTGACTCCGACCGAGTGTTCGCACTGGGCGGACAACGACTTGTCCCGTGTGACGGCGGTCCAGCCATCGGCGAGTACCTTAACGGCGGGCTTGCCGAGGTTGATCATCGGCTCGACGGTAAAGAACATGCCTTCCTGGAGCACCGCACCGGTGCCCGGGCGGCCAAAGTGCAGCACATTGGGGTTGTCGTGGAACACCCGCCCGAGGCCGTGGCCGCAGAAATCGCGCACCACCGAGCACCGCTGCGCCTCGGCATAGGTCTGGATAGCATGGGCAATGTCGCCAAAGGTGTTGCCCGGCTTGATCTGGGCCAGACCGCGCGCCAAGCTTTCATAGGTGACATCGACCAGACGCCGCGCCTTGGGGGCGACCTCGCCGACTTCGTACATGCGGCTAGTGTCGCCGTGCCACCCGTCGACGATCACGGTCACGTCGATATTGGCAATGTCTCCCTCGCGCAGGTCGCGCTCGCCGGGAATGCCGTGACAGACCACGTGATTGACCGAAATACAGACCGTCCGTGTATAGCCGCGATAGAACAGGCAGGCCGGAATGCCGCCCTGATCGAGGATAAATTCCCGCGCCAGATCATCGAGATAGCCCGTGTTCACCCCCGGCTTGACGTGGGGGATGAGCATGTCGAGGCATTCCGCAGCCATGCGCCCGGCGGCGCGCATGCCGACAAAGTCCTCAGCACTGTGGATCTTGATGTCATGGCCGCGTTTGACGGCTTCGGTAACGGGGTCTGTCATTTCCATAGGGGGATAATAGGCGCTTCAGAGGGGGAAAACCAGTGGCCCGAGGGCCCTCAGGCGGAGACGATGGGCATCAGGCCGTCAAAAAACATCCCCGCCGGGGTGCAGCGGATCCGTGCGGCGAGCGCCTCGACCCCGGCGTTTCGGGCCGCTTCAAAGCCGCGGGCATAGGCCGGATCGAGGTCCGAGGCGATGGCAAAGCGCTCACAATCGGCCCGCTGGACGATATAGAGCATCACCGCCCGGTGGCCGGCCTCGACAACGCGGCTGAGCGCCTCAAGGTGCTTGAGACCGCGCGCCGTCACACAATCAGGAAACTCCGCCAGACCCGGCTTTCGGCACAGGTGGACGTTCTTGATCTCGACGTAGGTTTGCGCCCCAGAGCCGTCGCTGAGCAGAAGATCGATGCGGCTGTTGTGGTCATAGGCCACTTCGCGGCGCAGCTGGGTCCATTGGTCCAGCCCGGGAATGAGGCGGTGCTGCATCAAGGCTTCGCCCAGACGATTAGGCCAATTGGTGTTGATCCCGACCCCAACCCCATCGATTTCCACCAGCTCCAGGGTCTGTTTGAGTTTACGCTTGGGGTCATGGCTGGTCGACACCCAGGCTGTCAGCCCCGGATCCTTGAGACCCAGCATGGCCCCGGGATTGGGGCAATGGGCGACGATCTCTTGCCCGTCCTCCAGGCGGATATCCGCAAAGAAGCGTTTGTAGCGTTGCATTAAAACCCCGCGCATCAGGGGTTGTGGGAAGGCCGTCAGAGGCGTAGTCGAAGGATTGGTCATTACCCGGTCATAGGGAGCTTTTCGGATGTCGGCTACAGCGAATGCAACGGGCAGCAACCCCACGGCGGCGGTGCTGATCATTGGCGATGAAATCCTGTCCGGGCGGACCGCCGACACCAACCTCAATACCATAGCCCGCTTCTTGTCGGCACTGGGGATTGACCTGATCGAGGCGCGCACGGTCGGGGATCGTCCGGACCAGATCATCGGCGCGCTCAATGACTTACGGGCGCTGGCGCGGTACGTCTTCACCACGGGCGGCATCGGCCCGACCCACGACGATATCACCGCCGACTGTGTGGCCCGCGCCTTTGGCGTGGATTTGCCGGAAAACCCGGAAGCGCTGGCGATTCTGGCGCGCCGTTATGGCGATGAGCTCAATGCCGCCCGCCGTCGTATGGCCCGGATCCCCGTGGGGGCCAGCCTGATCCGCAATCCGGTCACGGATGCGCCCGGTTTTCAGATTGGCAATGTGTTTGTGATGGCGGGGGTGCCCAAGATCATGACCGCCATGCTTGAGGATGTGGCCCCCCGACTGGACACCGGGGCGGTGGTGATCGCGCGCACGCTCAAGGTTTCGGGCGTAGGCGAGGGCCAGATTGCGGCGCCGCTTGAAGCCCTGGCCAAGGCCCATCCGGATCTCAGCTTCGGCAGCTATCCGTTCGGGGCGGGCACCCAAGGCGAGATCGGCACCAACCTCGTGATCCGGGGGCGCGATGGCGAGGCGGTCGCGGCAGCCCTTGCGGCGCTTCAGCAAGAGCTGACAACGGCGGGGATTGCCACGGCTGAGGTCTAGGCCCCAACAGAAAGAGCCCCGACCGGCGGGGCATCGGGGGAAAGGCCGCACCGGTCAGGGCTCAGTTTGGATTGGATACATCCAGTGCTGTAGCACACAGCACAAAGTCATTTACGGACGGGTTCGGCCTATCCGTCGGGCTTGTGACTTAAAAGCCGCCAGTCCGGGCCATAAAGTCGTCCCGCGCGCTGTGGAACTCGGCCTTCAGGCGCGACACCAAGGCAGCGACCGGGAGCACCTCGTGGATCGAGCCCACGCCATGACCGGCAGACCAGACGGTTTTCCAGGCCTTGGCCTCGCCCTCTAGGTCGAGCTTGTGATCGGCGGACAGCGCGGCCTTGGGGTCAATGCCATTGGCCACCAGGGACGGGGTGAGGAAGTTGGCCGGAATGCCCGACACCGCAGGGGTGTGGGTGATGTCGCTGGCTCCGCTCGACAGCAGCATGGCCTTATAGTCCGGGTCGGCTTCGGCCTCATCGGTGGCAATAAAGCGGGTACCCATATAGGCCGCATCTGCGCCCATCATCAGGGCGGCGGCCACGTCCCGGCCCGTGGATTGAGCGCCCGACAGGATCACTGTGCCCGTAAAAAAGCTGCGGATTTCATTGAGCAGGGCAAAGGGGCTCTGGGTCCCGGCGTGCCCGCCAGCCCCGGCGGCGACGAGGATCAGCCCATCCACCCCGGCCTCAGCGGCCTTGCGGGCGTGGCGGATATTGGTGACATCGTGGAACACCACCCCGCCATAGCTGTGGACTGCATCGACGACTTCGCGCACGGCCCCGAGCGAGGTGATCACCAGCGGTACCTGGGCCATCACCGTGGCCATCACGTCTTCCCGCAGACGGGTGTTGGTCGGGTGCACAATCAGATTGACGCCAAAGGCGGCATCGTTTGGCCTCAGCGCGCCCTTGATGGTGTTGAGCCATTCGACATAGCCCTCGGTGCTGCGCTGGTTGAGCGCCGGAAAGGTGCCGATCACCCCGGCCTTACAGGCGGTGATCACGAGCTCCGGCCCGGACACCAGGAACATCGGCGCGGCAATTACCGGCAGGCTCAGGTTCGCACTCAGGGAAGGGGGCAGGGCCATGGGATCCTCCGGGCAGATTATGGGGGCCAGCATCCGTCTGGCCCGTCGCTTTTGGCCACTATGTCAGGTTTTTGGCCGTCGCCTAGCCGTGGCGTTGCGTCAACTTTGTCGGCTGAGCGCACATTTTGCCGTGATCCAGCGGCGGCCTGCCTGCGAAAAGGCTTCACAGTCCCACCCAGTCGATCTAAGGGGAGCCATGAGCACCGATCCGACCCATTTGACCCAGCTCGGGATCCAGACCCGCGGCTTTGACGACCCCGAATCCGCCGTCCTGGAGCGGGTTCCCAATCCGCATCCCGATACGACCTATGTGGCGCGCTTTACTGCGCCCGAGTTCACCTCGCTGTGCCCGGTGACCGGCCAGCCGGACTTTGCCCATCTGGTGATCGATTATGTGCCCGGGGAATGGCTAGTGGAGTCCAAGTCGCTGAAGCTGTTCCTCGGCAGCTTCCGTAATCATGGATCCTTCCACGAGGATTGCACCGTCTATGTCGGCAAGCGCATCGCCGAGATCACTGAGGCGCGGTGGTTGCGTATCGGCGGCTATTGGTATCCGCGTGGTGGGATCCCGATTGATGTGTTCTGGCAGACCGGGCCGGTGCCTGAGGGGCTGTGGTTGCCCGACCAAGGCGTGCCGACCTATCGCGGGCGCGGTTAAGCGGCGGCCTAGCCGTCCCACTTGGTGATCAGGGCCGCCACATCCGGACGCTCGCGCTCAAGCGGCGCAGATGGCGCAGCGCCAAAATGGATAAAGCCCGCGACCTTTTCACCGGCCTTCAGGCCATAGAGCCCTGTGGCCGCCGGATCATAGCTGTACCAGTCCGTGATCCAGTTGACGCCAAAGCCAAAGGCACCACCGGCCAACAGCATGTTGTAACAGACGCACGCCGCGCTTAGGGCCTGTTCCCATTCCGGGATCGGGTGCGGCTGGACCGGGGCCGAAATCACCAGCACCGAGACCGGCGGGTTGCTGAGTTTGCTCAGGGCCTTGCTGGCCTTGACCGGGTCGGCTTGGTGGGCGGCCAATGGCATCAGGGCCTCGACGAGGCGCGCCTTGCTTTCGGGCGTAAAGGTCACGAACCGCCAGGGTGTCAGCTTGCCGTGATCCGGGACCCGGGCCCCCAGGCGCAGGATCGCCGCCAGAGTCTCAGCATCCGGTCCGGGCGCGATGAGCGTATGGGCCGGGGTAGAGCGGCGGGTGGCCAGATAATCCAGCACCGCCGAGGACGAGGCCAGCGGCAAAGGGGCGCCAAAATCCGTGGGGGCGGGCAGGGTGTGGTTCAGCATCTCAAAGATCCATCAGCTCGGGCGTTTCAGGCGGCTGGCGCAGTTTCAGTGACGGGTTGCCGCGATAGACGCGAAAGGTGCTTTCGAGGTCCGGACGGCGCTCACCGGCAACCGTAACCTGTTCGGTATAGACATCCGGGTCGCTTGTTGTGACGAAACGCTGGCAGATAATCTTGCCTTCCAGCTCTTCGGTAGAGGGGGCCATTTCCTCCCGGAACGACTCCGCCGCTTCAGGCGGCATGACCTGACCTTCCATCACCAGTTCCATCTCGGCATCGGCGAGGCGGAACACCGTACAGATCCGGTCTTTCTCAAGCCGCGCCCGGGCATAGAGCCGCAAGGTCACGTCCGGGCGGACACTGACCTGAAAGGTTGAGCTTTCCAGCACTGTGCCATCGGGCTGAAGCTGGGACATGTGTACCGCATCGCAGTCGGCCTGGGTCGCCGACCAGCCCTCGCACCAGACCGTGTCGGGCGTCAGCAGGGCCCGTAGCGCCGAAGCGGACAGAGGCTGGTCGGCTTTAACGGTTGCGGCCTTGGGTTTGGCCTGAACCTGCGCCAATCCAAGCGACAGGGCCAGCAGCAAGGACAGCGATACGCAACACCGAATGGGCTTCAGCACGGGATGTCTTTCGGTAGGTGGGGCCAACTGGCCGGACTTAAAGCGTAAGTTTGGGCTGTTTATCCCTTTTGAACAAGACTAAAGCCTTCTATGACCGCCGCTTAAGTGACGCAGGCGTGTTGGGGGAGTATGGGCCAGTCTTCGGATTATCCGGAATGGAGTGATGGGCCGGAATGGGCCAAGGGCATGACCTTGCCGCCGCCTTGGCAGCGGGGCGCTGAGTGCGTAAAAATGGATACCCCGTGGCTTCGGGTCAGCCAGTTCGAGGCTATCGCGCCGACGGGGCACGACGCAGCCTATGGCCTCGTACATTTCAAAAACCGCGCTTTGGCCATCTTGCCTGTCTTTCATGATGGCACCATCGCCATGGTCGGCCAGCACCGTTTCCCCTTTGGTCGGTTTGAATGGGAAATCCCCGAAGGAGGCGTGCCCTATAGCGAAGACTTGCTCGAAGGGGCCAAGCGCGAGCTGGCCGAAGAAGCCGGGCTTGAAGCACGGGTCTGGACCCCCTTGCTGATCGTCCAGACCAGCAATTCCGTCACCGATGAAGTCGGCTATTGCTATCTGGCGACAGATTTGCACCCGGTCCCTCAGGCCTTTGACGAGACCGAAGTGCTGCTGAGCGCGCGGGTTCCGTTTCACCAGCTTCTGGACGATATTGGTCGCGGCCATATCCGCGATGCTCTGACACTTGTATGTTTACTGCGGCTTGACCATCTGGCGAGGACCGGTCAACTGGATCCGGCCTTGACGGAGGCCCTGATCGGGCGCTGATCGGGGCAGAGTCGGCCGAGACCAGTATGGGAGACCCACAAATGCCGAATGCGTCACGACAGGAAACGGTGACTCCGCCCGTGCTGATGCCTGTTCGCGCCACAGTTTGGGACCGGTTGCGCACGGAAGCGGCGGCGGTCGCCCAGTCTGAGCCGGGTCTGGCCAGTCTAGTGCATGCGGTCATTCTGGGGCACGATAACCTCGCCTGCGCCCTGTCGTTCCAGATCGCCCGCAAGCTCGGCGATGCAGAGCTGGGTGCTATGACCCTGCGCGAGATCGCCCAAGAGGCCTACCGCCAGAAGCCCGCCTTGGTTGCCGCCGCCGAGGCGGATCTCGAAGCGGTCTATCAGCGCGACGCGGCGACTCATGGCTTTGTTCAGCCGTTCTTGTTCTTCAAAGGCTTTCTGGCGCTCCAGGCGCACCGGGTGGCGCACCACCTCTGGACCGGGGGGCGCACCACCCTGGCGCTCTATCTGCA
>DAITMY010000053.1:0-10698 GCA_036834925.1 Asticcacaulis sp. | reverse complement strand
CACCACGGCGATCACTTGCTCCGACTGGACCGAGCCCGCCTTAAGAGGTTGAACCTCATCGGCGTTCAGCGTCGGAATGGCCAAAGCCGTTGCGACAAAGTTATTGACCAGCGTCAAACGTTGGACGCCTGTCCACGCCTTAAGGGCTTCGCGCTCAAGAGCAAAGCTGTTGGGACGCTCAAGTCCCCCTGGGCGCTGCCACCCATCCGCAGAAAACGCCGCCGCCGCGAGAACCGGGCTGCCGGCAGAGCAGAGATAGTCGTCGATCACCTGTTCCAGATGTTCCGGCGTCTGACACAGATACCGAACGGTCTGGTCTACACGCTGGCCCATACGGGTCAGGCCCATATGGATCCGTCCGCCATGTAACTCTGCGATCAGAACCGTATCCGTCATCAGAACCTCAGAAAGGTTAGCTACTCTGCGGGTGAGTTTAGAGTCGAACCTTTAACTGTGCGATAAAATGTCTGACGTGCGGGCGGAAAATTTTCTCATCGCTTGCCCTGATCGAGTACACCCCTTAGATGCCGCCTATGACTTGTTCTGTCAAAATCTGTGGCCTGTCGACGCCCGAAGGCGTCATTGCTGCGCGCGATGGCGGTGCCGCCTATGTCGGTTTTGTTTTTTTTGACAAAAGCCCCCGCAATATCCGCCCGTTAGCGGCACAAGACCTGACTAGCCTCCTTGCGAGGGGCAAAGGCCCTCCGGCCAAAAGCGTGGCGGTTTGTGTTGATCCCGACAATGATGCGCTCGCGCAGATGCTGACGCACTTCCGGCCAGACTTCATCCAGCTTCATGGCAAGGAAACCCCGGCCCGTTGTGCCGAGATCCGCAGCATGACCGGATGTGGCCTGATCAAGGCCGTTTCGGTCTCGGATGCCTCGGACATTCAGGCGGCCCGGGTTTTTGAAAGCGTCACCGATCACCTTTTGTTTGATGCCCGCCCCCCCAAGGATGCAGACCTTCCCGGTGGCGTCGGCGCGCGGTTCGACTGGACGCTGTTACAAGGGCAACGGTTTTCAAAGCCTTGGTTTCTGGCAGGGGGGCTGGACCCTTGGAATGTCGCCGAGGCCGTACATATTTCCGGCGCACCCTTGGTCGATGTTTCCTCTGGCGTTGAACGCGGCCCGGGCCTAAAAGATCCGGCCCTGATCTCGGCGTTCCTAGAGCGCGTAAGGACCGCATAGGTCCCGCTTAAGCCGGGTCTGGATATCCGTTTCCGGACAGTCTTTCTGAATGTCCCTTTCACATGGAGCAGAGCATGAGCCTGACGACACACCCCGAAGCCCCCGCCCGGATGTCGAACAGCTATGCCTGGCCGGACAGTGAGGGGCGGTTCGGAACCTTTGGCGGCCGCTATGTGGCCGAAACTCTGATGCCGCTGATCCTGGAACTGGACGAAGCCTATGAGGCGGCCAAAAAGGATCCGAGCTTTCAAGCCGAGCTGAACCAATATCTGACCCACTATGTGGGGCGTCCCAGCCCGCTCTATTTTGCCGAACGGCTGACGGAGCATTTCGGCGGGGCCAAGATCTATTTCAAGCGCGACGAGCTGAACCATACCGGCGCGCACAAGATCAATAACTGCATGGGCCAGATCCTGTTGGCGCGCCGCATGGGCCGGACCCGTATCATCGCTGAAACCGGTGCGGGTCAGCATGGCGTGGCCTCGGCCACCGTCTGCGCCCGTTTTGGCCTGCCGTGCACCGTTTATATGGGCGCAACCGATGTTGAGCGGCAAAAGCCCAATGTGTTCCGCATGAACCTTCTGGGGGCTACGGTGGTGCCCGTGACCAGCGGACGCGGCACGCTCAAGGACGCTATGAACGAGGCCATGCGCGACTGGGTCACCAATGTTGGCGATACTTATTACATCATCGGCACCGCTGCCGGACCGCACCCCTATCCGGCCATGGTGCGCGATTTCCAGACGGTGATTGGCCGCGAAGCCCGCGAACAGATCCTTCAGGCCGAAGGGCGTCTACCTGATGCGGTAGTTGCCGCGATCGGCGGCGGCTCCAATGCGATTGGCCTGTTCCATCCGTTTATTGCCGATGAAAGCGTTCAACTCGTCGGCGTCGAGGCAGCGGGCCATGGCCTTGAGACCCCGGACCACGCCGCGTCCCTGACCGGGGGCCGTCCGGGGGTTCTTCATGGCAACAAGACCTACCTTCTACAGGATGACGATGGCCAGATCCTGGAGGGTCATTCGATCTCGGCGGGTCTCGACTATCCAGGTATTGGACCAGAGCACGCGCACCTGTTTGATACCGGCCGCGCGCGTTACATCTCCGCGACCGATAAGGAAGCCCTTCAGGCCTTCCAGCTCTGTTCCCAGCTCGAAGGGATTATCCCGGCGCTGGAACCATCCCATGCCCTGGCGCGGGTGGGTGATTTGGCCAAAGAGATCGGCAAGGGCGGTCTGATTATTATGAATCTCTGTGGTCGCGGCGACAAAGACATCTTTACGGTCGCCGCCGCCCTCGGAAACGGTTTGGAGCAAAAGCTGTGACTGTCGCCCGTATTGATGCCTGCTTCAGCGCCCTGAAGGTGGAAAACAAGGCCGCGTTCATTGCCTATGTCATGGCCGGTGATCCGGATCCGGCCACTAGTGCCACGATCCTCGATGGCCTTGTCACCGCCGGAGCTGATCTGATCGAAGTGGGCTTTCCCTTCTCGGATCCCATGGCCGAGGGGCCGACCATCCAGCTCGCCTCCCAACGCGCCCTTGAGGCGGGCATGACCCTGCGCAAGGTGCTGGACATGGTGGCGGACTTCCGCACCCGTCATGCCGATGTGCCGGTGATTCTGATGGGCTACCTCAACCCGGTCCTGTCGTTTGGCTTTGACGCTTTTGCCGCCGAGGCCGCAAAGGCCGGGGTGGACGGAGTAATTATCGTCGATTGCCCGCCCGAAGAGGCCGACCCGTTGATCGATGCTCTCGACCAGCACCAGCTGGCGCTGATCCGTCTGGCCGCCCCCACCACCGACGATGTGCGCCTGCCGCGTGTGATTCAACGCACTTCGGGCTTCCTTTATTATGTCTCGGTCGCCGGTGTGACCGGGGTCAAGGAAGCCGACGCCGCCGGGATCGCCCCGGCCGTGGCGCGTGTCCAAGCCGCCTCGGGCTTGCCGGTGGCGGTTGGGTTTGGCATCAAGACCCCCGAACGGGCCGCAGAGATCGCCCGCATTGCCGATGCCGCTGTGGTCGGGTCCGCCCTCGTGGACGACATCGCCCAAGCGGTCGGGCGCAACGAACCGGCCCACAAGGCTGTCCTTGAACGGGCCACCGCTTTGGCCCAGGCTGTGCATACAGCCCGCGTAAACGCTTAAATTACGGAGCCAGACATGGCTGACAAGCCCAACGATGCCTCGAAACCGTCCAACCGGAGCGCCGACCGGGGCGGATGGCTGTCCAGAATTGCCCCGGGCGTACGCAAACTGGTGCCCAACAAGCGGGACATGCCGGAAAACCTTTGGGTAAAATGCCCGGACACCGGCGAAATGATCTATCGCTCGGACCTCGAAGCCGCTTTGTGGGTCACCCCCGCCGGACGGCACATGCGGATCGGCGCGTCTCAGCGTCTGCGCTTTACGTTTGATAACGAGACCTTTGAGGCCCTGCCAACCCCGCCGGTTGCCGAGGATCCGCTGAATTTCTCTGACGGCAAGCCGTACCGCGAGCGTCTGGCGGCGGCCCGCAAGTCGACCGGCAATACCGATGCTATGGCCATTGGCTATGGTGAAATCGCCGGAGAGGCCGCAGTTGTGATCGTCCAGGACTTTGCCTTCATGGGCGGATCGCTCGGCATGGCCGCGGGTGAGGCGTTTATCGCCGCCGCCCAAGTCGCCGTAGCCCGCAACTGTGCCCTGGTGATCTTTACCGCTGCCGGTGGCGCGCGGATGCAGGAAGGCACGCTGTCGCTGATGCAGATGGCGCGCACCACCCTGGCCATTCAGGACCTGAAAAAGGCCGGGCTGCCCTATATTGTCGTCCTGACCGACCCGACCACGGGGGGGGTGACCGCCTCCTATGCGATGCTGGGGGATATCCATCTAGCTGAGCCGGGCGCGCTCATCGGCTTTGCCGGTCCACGGGTGATCGAGCAAACAATCCGTGAAAAACTGCCGCCGGGCTTCCAGCGCGCGGAATATCTGGTGGAAAAGGGCATGGTGGACCGGGTCGTGACCCGCGAAGACCTGCCGCGCACCCTCGGGACCCTGATCAGCATCCTGACCAGCGGACGCCGCGCCGCGTGAGTGACCGGCTGCTGCCCTTTGATGCCGCGCTCGCGCGACTGAAGGCGCTGCACCCCAAATCCATCGACCTGTCTCTTGGGCGGATGGAACGGCTATGCGCAGCGCTGGGCGATCCCCAGACCCGCCTGCCGCCGGTCGTGCATGTGGCCGGGACCAATGGCAAGGGCTCGACGCTCGCCCTGCTGCGGGCCATGGCCGAGGCGGCGGGCCTGCGCGTCCATGTCTATACTTCGCCGCATCTGGTTCGGTTTGCCGAGCGGATCCGCCTTGCTGGCTCCCTGATCGACGAGGCCCATCTCAGTGCCGTGCTGGATCGAGTCGAAGCGGCCAATGCCGGGAACCCCATCACCTTTTTTGAGGTAACCACCGCGGCCGCCTTCCTGGCGTTCAGCGAGACCCCGGCGGACCTTCTGTTGCTGGAAACGGGCCTCGGCGGGCGGCTTGATGCCACCAACCTCGTGCCCCATCCGCGCCTCTGTGCCATTACCCCCGTCGATCTCGACCACACGGAGTTTCTGGGTCCCGACATTGCCACCATCGCCGGGGAAAAAGCCGGGATCATCAAGCGTGGGGCCGAGGTCATATTGGGGGCACACCACCCGGAAGCGGAAGCGGTCCTGGTACGAGCCGCCGAACGCTGTGGCATCCGCCCGAGCATCATGGGCCAGGATTATGACGCCGCGTTTGAGGACGGGCGGCTGGTCTGGCGCGACGAAACCCGCCTGCTCGACCTTCCGCTACCTTCGCTCTACGGCGCACATCAGGCCCAGAATGCCGGTCTGGCCATTGCCTGTGCGCACCGGCTGGGCTTCAGCGAAGCGGCAATTGCCGAAGGGCTTAAGACCGCTGTCTGGCCCGCGCGTATGCAACGGCTTACCCAAGGCCCCCTCGCCACCGAGGCAGCACGGATCGGTGCAGACCTATGGCTCGATGGCGGTCACAACCCCCATGCCGCAGCAGCGCTGGCGCAAACCTTCAGCCAATCAAACGACCGCCGTCCGCTCGATCTGATCTGTGGCATGATGGGCAATAAGAACGCCTCAGCCTTTTTTGGCCATCTGGCCCCGCATGTTCGCCGCGTCGTCTGTGTCCCGTTCGACAGCGCCAATGCCACCCCACCAGAGGTGCTGGCGGACTGTGCACGCCGTTTTGGCCTGAATGCCGAAACCGCCCCGGATGTGCCAACGGCCCTGAAGCGTCTTTGCACTGTCCATACAGAAACGGCGGCTGGGGAAACCCAACCGCCGCGTCTTCTGATCTGTGGTTCGCTCTATCTGGCCGGCGAAGTCTTGGCCCTAAGCCCGAATACATGGCCAACCTAATTTGGCCTTCGGCCAAGGGCCAACCTAATTTGGCCTTCGGCCAAGGGCCAACCTAATTTGGCCTTCGGCTAGGGGCCAACCTGATCAGGCCTTGGTGCCGATCTTGTTTTCGTTCAGCCACTCTAGGATCTTACCCTTGGGCATGGCCCCAACCTTCATCGAGCTGACTTCGCCATTGCGGAACAGCATCAGGGTCGGTATCCCGCGCACGCCAAAGCGAGACGGGGTCAGAGGGCTGTCTTCGATGTTCATCTTGGCGACCACGAGCTGACCACCCAGCTCATTGGCGATGTCCTCAAGGGCCGGCGCAATCTGCTTGCACGGACCGCACCACTCCGCCCAGAAATCGACCAGCACCGGGGCTTCCGACTTTAGAACATCAGGTTCAAAGGTTTCGTCCGTGACCTTTACCGTGGCCATATGTGCGTACTCCATAGAGCCCCGCCGGGGCATGTGGCGTTAGAGGTAGTCTTCTGGCCGCGCCGGATCAAGAGGCGAGCCGTGTTGAGCCCCCCCGCCGAGCCGATCCCGGGCCTCAGCCAAGGCCTTAACCAATAGGGCTTCGGGCAGAGGCATCAGGGCCGGTCCATCGGTCCAAACCAGCGCCGCCCCAACCGACCGCTCCGGATAAATCGCTTTCAGAACATCCACATAGGCCGCCATCTGAGCCAGATAAGCCGGGTCCGCGGCTTCGGGTGTCGCAGGAGCCGGACGGTTAGTTTTATAGTCAATCACCAATACCTGATCGTCCGACAGCACAAGACGATCCAGCCGTCCAGACAGGCTAACCGGCGGCCCATCCGGGGACCGCAGGCCCGGCGCTTCACCCGCAATCGCCACCTCGGCCCGCGATCCCGGGCCGAACACAGCAGCAAAGCGGGCATCCCCGAGTACCCGTAGCACCGCCTCGGCGATTTCAGCTTGCTGATCCAGGCTCAGATCCGGCTGGCGTGACAGCCAGGCGCTTGCGGCGGCCACACGCGCGTCAGGTTCCAGATCCGGCAGCATCTGGAACAGACTGTGGATCAGGTTGCCTCGCCGGAACCGGCCAAGGCCGACCACGCCACCCGCCAGGGGTGAGGGTGCGGTATCCTTGGCTTCGCGGCCCAGCAATTCCGAGGGTGAGACCCGCCGGGGTCCGCTGCCCGCCACAGGGGCGAGCGTGCCCAGAAACGCCGGGAGGGCCGTTGTCGTCGACGCCACAGCAGCAGCCATTGCCCCGCGCCGATCCGGGTCCGCGCCAAAGCGTCGGAACGATCCGCTGCCGTCCGCAAAATCGATCTCCCGCACATGGGCGGCAATATCAGGATGCGCAAAGGCGGCCCGGATATGGGCATACCAGCTGCTTTCCGGGGCATCCTTGGCCTTGGCATTCAAGCGACCGCAAACAACGATCCGGTCGCGGGCTCGAGTCAGGGCTACATACAGTAGACGCAGATCTTCGGCGGCGGCTTTTTCATTAATCTGTGCACGGATTTCTTGCGTGGCCTCGGCATCCCGGCCCTTTCCGCCGAGCACGAGGAAGGGCAACACGTCTTCCCCACGCAATAACGGTCCGGACCGATCCCTTTGCCCGCGCATCGTATCCGGCAAATAGACCACCGGAGCCTCCAGCCCCTTGGAGCCATGCACCGTCATCACCCGCACCTGACCGTGAGCGTCTTCGAGCTCGCGCTTCACATCCTTGGTCAGGGTGGTCATGGCCGCCACGAACCGTTCCAGTTCGCCGTCCCCGCGTCCTTCGGC
Source organism: Asticcacaulis sp. (assembly GCA_036834925.1). Lineage (GTDB taxonomy): Bacteria > Pseudomonadota > Alphaproteobacteria > Caulobacterales > Caulobacteraceae > Asticcacaulis. Next base: position 3,370 of record DAITMY010000053.1, on the reverse strand, counting down.
AGCTACCGCCTGGGCGAGGGTTTCATCAAGCGCGTCCTCGGCTTCGGGTCCCATGCGGGTCAGGATCCGCTGACGCTGGCTCAAGCCCCCATCGTCCCGGCGGTTCAGCACGAGCCCCAAAAAGTCAAAGGCCTGATGGGTCGCCGCCGCCTCGCGCGCCCAGCCCAAGAACATCCGTGCAGATCGCCAGTGCGGTCGCTCATCGCCCCGTCGGGTCAGGGCCGCCCAAAGGGTGCCGTCGCGTCCGCACGCCAGATCGAACAGATCCTGCTCATCCAGATCACACAAAGGGCTTCGCAGCACACAGGCGAGGCTGAGGTCATCTTGCGGAAACAGGCAAAACCGGATCAGCGCCATCAGGTCCATAAAGACGATGTGCTCAGTCAGTTTCAGTCGGTCGGCCCCGGCCACCGGCACCCCGGATTGCTTCAGCGCCCGGATGATTTCCTCAAAAAGGCCATCACGCCCGCGCACCAGGATCAGAACGTCCCCGGCGGTCATGGGCCGCCATTGGCGGGTGTCCTTGTCGAGCACGGTCTCGCCCGTTTCGATCCGCTCGCGGATATCGCGCGCGATCCGGCGCGCCAGCCGCTTCAGGGCACTGCCCTCGCCGATCTGATCCAGCGGCGCATCCCAGGCTTCGGGCTCTTCGGCGGCACTCTCCTGTTCCCAGGGCCATAGATCGATACAGCCCGGCCCATCCGTGCGGCGGGCAATGTGGGGCGGTAATTCAAATCCCGGCGATCCGGGCAGCACTTTTGATGCGCCCTGTCCCGAAAGCACGGCATCCACAAAGGTCAGAACTTCGGGTGTCGAGCGCCAGCTTTCCAAAAGATTAGGGGAGACAATCCTTTGCCCTACCGCTTCGCCTTGAAGGATATATTGCTGGCGTTCGTCGAGAAACTTTTCCGGGGCCGCGCCCTGAAACCCATAGATGGACTGTTTTTCGTCCCCGACCGCAAACACGGTCCGCGTTCGGCCCGGCACATAGCCCGGTGCCCCCTCGCCGGCAAAGATCTCCTGCGTCAGTGCTCTTAAGATCTGCCACTGGTCCGGGGCGGTGTCCTGGGCTTCGTCGATCAACACATGGTCGAGGCCGCCATCCAGCTTATAGAGCACCCAGGCCGCATCTTCGCGCGTGGTCAGAAGCCGCCGCGTGGCCGCAATCAGGTCATTAAAATCCAGCGCCCGACGGATCTGCTTTTCATGGGCAAAGGCCTTGAGGTGGAACCCGGCGAGGGTCAGGGCATCGGCAGTATTCTGGGCAATCTCAAGGGCAAACACCCCAGAGCGATAGGCCATCAGGGCCTCGCCCAAAGCGAGGAATCGTTCGTGCAGCGCGGGCAGGTCCTTGATGGGCTTGGCGTCCATCAACCGTTTGGACAAGGTTCCGTCGTTCGTGGTCATCCAGTCGAGCAGAGCGTCCAATACCGGCTCCCCGCATCGCAGCGCCTCAAGGATCGGGGCCAGCTCGGCGGCCTTTTCCGCAAAGGTCTTGGCCCCCGTCACCAGCCGCTCGCGCACCGTCGCCAACAGTTCGACATCAAGGCGAGACTCGGTTTCAGATCGCAGAGTCTCCACAGTGCGGCCCGGTTCGAGCCCCAGCTTGGTCCAAACCCAATCGGTGACCGACAGGCCAGAACCGGACAAGGTTTCAAAGGCAAAGGTCAGGGCTTCGGACTGGGCCTCAAAGCCGCGCAGCAGATCCCCGAAATTGCCATCGGCCATAGAGACAACAAGTCGCTCATACGCCTTGGCCAGATTTGGTTCAGTATCGCTCAATACACTGCGCGCCAGGGCCGCCTGAGCTAGATCTGACAGGCGGCGGGCCTGTTCTTCGTCGAGCACCACAAAGCCGGGCGTTAGCCCCGCTTCGAGCGGAAACCGCCGCAACAGCTTTTCACAGAACGCATGGATGGTCTGGATCTTAAGCCCACCGGGGGTTTCAAGGGCGCGGGCAAACAGGGCGCGGGCGCGGGCGGGATCGATCTGATCCGGGTCTTCGCCGACCTTGCGCAAGGCGTCCCGTAAGGCCCCATCCTCGGCCACGGACCAGCCCCCCAGCTGCTCAAAGAGGCGGCGTTGCATCTCTGCCGCCGCGGCCTTGGTATAGGTGACGCACAACATGGCCTCGGGCCGGGCGCCGTGCAGCAACAGCCGCGCCACCCGCCCGACCAGCGTGGTTGTCTTGCCCGATCCGGCATTGGCAGTCACGAAACAACTGGCCAGTGGATCCGAGGCGATGATCTGGGGATTGAGGGTCATTGGTCGCCTCCCTCGGCGTCAGCCCCGCTGACATGCCATTCATAGAGCCGGGCCAAGTGGTCGTAATCTCCCCGGCTGCCGATAAAGCGCGGTATGGCCCAGGACAGGAACGGCGTCGTGGCCCGCCGATAGCGGTTCAGATGCCGCACCAGACCGGATGCCGCCGCATCAATGGCCGCCGCCGGATCCTTGGCCGCTGAGGTCTCCTCCAGACCCTTGTGGCTCAACTTGACATAAAGGAGCCGATCCACCGGGCGCGGCCCCAGATCCGCAAACCCGCCTTGACGCACGATTTCGCCGGTTAGGGTCAGCTGGGGAGATAGGTGCGCGCCAACTTCCTTCGAGCTTGGAACGCGCCCGGTCTTGAAATCCAGCACCGCCACCTGATCGCGGCACAGCTCCAGCCGGTCGGCCCGGGCCGACAGGGTAAAGGCGCTGTCATCCCCGAGCGTCACGGTAATTTCGCCGCGCTGCTCCACAAGGAGACGGCTATCGGGCCGATGTCGGCGTTCAAAGTCGATCACCGCCCGAGCCAGCGGCACGGCCAGCACGCTTTCGCGGGCCATCTGAGTGACAGACAGCCCCGCCTCGGTCAGGGTCCGCGTGAGAAGGTCGCAAAACACCGCTTCGGCCCCATCCCCGAGGCCGGGCACGGCCGCAAAGTCTTCGAGCGCCTTGTGCAGGGCCGACCCCCGCTGCGCCGCCGCAAACGGCGCATCAGGGGGATCCAGCGGCCGAAGGCGCAGGATATGGCGGGCATAGATGGCATAGGGGTCGCGGATCCAGGTCTCAATCCCGGTCACAGCCATGGCCGTGGGCCGGACCTCGACCGGGGGACAGGGGGCCGGGCGTGCCGCCGGTTTCAGGCCCGCCGGAACCGTCACACCTATGTTTGCCAAATCCAGTTTTGCCGGATCCAGTTTTGCCAGATCCAGGGGCGCATCGATCCGCCGCGCCCAGTCGATCACCTCGGGCCGGTCCGGTAAGCTGAGGCCTGCGCCTCGGGCGAGGGTTTCCAGACGCCAGACCCAGCGCGAGGCCACCGCCGGTGCGCCCCCGCGCCGCTGGGCTTTCCGTGGCGCGAAGCGGCGATCATCGGCGCGGT
>DAITMY010000052.1:0-10713 GCA_036834925.1 Asticcacaulis sp. | reverse complement strand
CCATGGGACTTGGCCCATTTGATAAAGTCCGACACGATCAGAAAGTAGCCGGAAAAGCCCATCTTCTGGATCACGCCGATTTCACGCTCAAGGCGCGCCCAGTAATCGGCCTCGGGCGCAGCCATCGGCACCTGGGCAAAACGGGCCTTCAGCCCTTCACGCGCCTGATAGGCCAGTTCCTCTGGCTCGGAGCGCCCCGCCCCGGTATCAAATCGCGGCAGGATCGGATCGCGCTTTTTCACCAAAAAGGCACAGCGCCGGGCGATTTCCAGCGTATTGTCACAGGCTTCGGGCAGGTCCGCAAACAGGGCGCGCATGGCAGCCGGCGGCTTGAGCCAGTGATGCGGCGTCACTCGGCGGCGCTCGTCCTGGCCCATAAAGGCCCCGTCGGCGATACAGAGCAGCGCCTCGTGAGCGGCGGCCATATCGGCATCGGCAAAATAAACGTCATTGGTGCCGACAATGGGCACCGCCTCGGCATAGGCCCAGCGCAGCAGGGTGGCCTCGGCAGGCGAACGTTCCGGATGACGTTGCAGCTCGACATAGAAGCGGTCACCAAAAGTCGCCTTCATGGCCAGAAGCGCCGCATGGGCCTCAGCACTGCGCCCGGCGAGGATCAGCGGATCGACCGGCCCGTCCGGTCCGCCGCTGAGCAGGATCAGCCCGTTCGAGCGGGCCACCACGGCCTCCCACGGCACACTGGGCTCAGAGATCCCGTCGGCCTCCAGATAGGCCATGGACGAGAGTTCCGTCAGATTCTGCCAGCCCGTTTCATCCTGCGCCAACAGCACCAGCGTCGAGGCCTTGGCCCAACGCTCGGGTCGCCCCTCGCCGATCCCCCGCACCGGCAAGGTACAGCCAATCAAGGGCTGGACCCCAGCGTCCTTGGCAACTTGCGAAAATTCCAGCGCGCCAAACAGATTGGCCCGATCGGTGATCGCCAGGGCCGGCATGCCCATGCCCGCGGCCAGATCCCCCATTTTGGCGGTCTTGATCGCGCCTTCGAGCAGCGAATGGTTGGAGCGGACCCTAAGGTGCACGAACGCTTGGCTCGTGGGGTGTTCCGTTCCGGCGTCAGGCAAGTTCGGATCCACGCGATTACTCCCGGACTGGGGCTGCCCCCGTCCCTCAAGGCCCCTTTAACGCACACCGCGCCGCCGGGTCCGGCCCATTTTGCATCAGGCCACAGAACCCGCGACCGAACAGACCATCCATACAAAGCCCGCGACCGCCGCGAAAGACATCAGATTGCGGGCAACCAGCGAGACGGACAACAAAGTCTTGGACAACATGGGGATGACCTCCAAAGATCGTTTATGCTTTGTTCTATATTCCCCTTATGTTCCAAGCGCAAGTCGGAACCTGTCCCCAGATCAAAAAAAGAGAACATTTTTTGAACACCGGGGGATAAGACCGCGCAAAGCAGCCCCACGCGGCATTCAAGGCTCTGTTTTTAAAGGATTTTCCTAGCCCGCCTTGATCGAGGTCCAGTCGTCCAGCTTGCCGCCCCGCAAGGTCACCACCCGGTCCATCTGTTCCGCCAGGGCGATATTGTGAGTGGCGATCAGACAGGCCACGTTCTCGTCCCGAGCCAGACTGCGCAACAGCTCGAAGACGACCGCCGAGGTGTCGGGATCAAGGTTGCCGGTCGGCTCATCGGCCAGCAGCACCTTAGGGCGGCTCACCAATGCGCGGGCAATCGCCACCCGCTGCTGCTCCCCCCCCGACAACTGGGCGGGCTGGTGGATGAGGCGCAGCTCCAGGCCCATGCGGCACAGAAGGTCGCGCGCCCGGTCCCGGCATTCAGCTTCAGGCCGACCCGCAATCCTGAGCGGTAGGGCCACATTCTCTAGCGCCGAATATTCCGGCAACAGGTGGTGGAATTGATAGACAAAGCCCAGATGGTGCAGCCGCGCGCGCGTGCGCACCGCATCGCTGGCCTGGCTATAGTCGCTCCCATCTAGGATCACCGCCCCCTCATCCGGGGTTTCCAGCAAACCGGCCGCATGCAAAAGCGACGACTTGCCCGAGCCGGACGGCCCGATCAGGCCGATGATCTCGCCGGCATGCAGGCGAAGATCGACCCCGCGCAGGACCTCAAGCATCGTTTCGCCCGAGGGGTAGCGACGGGCCAGACCCCGCAATTCCATCACAATGGAGCTATTCATACCGCAAGGCCTCAACCGGATCGAGTTTGGCCGCACGCATGGCCGGCGGCAGGGTCGCCAGACACGACGCCAGCAGCGACCAGCCGACAATAATCAGCACTTCGCCCAGCTCGACGCGGGCCGGAATGGTGCTGAGGAAATAAACATCCGGGTTGAACACGGTCGCCCCCGTGAGGGTTTCGATCAGCCACTGGATTTCCTTGATGAAGGCGCAGAACAAAACGCCCAGCACTACCCCGGCTAGGGTCCCGGCTGCGCCAATGCTGCTGCCCGCGAGAAAGAACACCCGCAATACGGCATTCCGGTCGGCGCCAAGGGTGCGCAGAATGGCAATATCGCGCCCCTTGTTTTTCACCAGCATGATCAGACCAGAGATGATGTTCATGGCCGCAATGGCCACGATTAGCATCAGGATCAGGCGCATGACGTTGCGCTCCATCTGGAGCGCGCCCCAGAGGTCCGAATTGCGCTCGGTCCAGTCGAGCACGAGGCTACCCAGCCCCGCAGCCTTGTGCAGGCTGTCGCGGACCGGGGCCATGGTGTCGGGATCCTCGACCATCACCTCGATGGAGTCCCACTGACCGTCGCGGCCAAAAAACAGCTGAGCCTGTTCCAGCGGCATGTAGATATAGGTGGCGTCGAAATCGCTGACACCGCTTTTGAAGATCCCGGCTACGCGGTAGGCCTTGCGCCGGGGCGCAGACCCAAAGGCCGTGGCCCCACCCGAGGGCGACATCAGCGTCAGCCAGTCGCCGGGCAGGACATTCATGGTCCGCGCCAGTCCCTCGCCCACCAGAACGTCATCACCGCCATAGTCGCCCTGACCAAAGGTGGCGGCACTGCCCAGTTTGATGTTGTCGAGGATGATGGGGGTAGCCTTGAGCGCTTCGGGCGAAACCCCGCGCATCAGGGTCAGGCCCGTTTGTCCGTTCGGCCCCATGGCGAGGCCCGGAGACTCGATAAACGGCGAGGCGCGAACCACGCCGGGGGCCTCGTTGATGCGCTTGAGGATCACCTCGCGGTCCGGCGCGGTCAGCGGCGCGCCATAGACATAGGCATGGCCGTTGAAGCTGAGGATGCGCGACAGAAGCTCGGTGCGGAACCCGTTCATGACCGACATGACCACGATCAGCACCATCACCGCCAACATGATGCCGACGAAGCTGAGGATCGAAATCAGGGCCACGCCGCCGTTCTTGCGCTTGCTGCGCAGGTAGCGCATGGCCAGATCGAGTTCCCATGCGGAAAACGGCCGGGCCGCCCCGCTTTTGTCGGGCGTGGCGCTGGGAGTCGTCATGCGCCGATCAGCTCCGCCAACAAGGCCTCGAACGGCTCGGTGCGGCGCTCGCCGGTGCGGCGGAGTTTCAGCTCGGCCTGCCCCTCGGCCAGCCCCTTGGGCCCGATGATCAGCTGACGCGGCAGACCGATCAGGTCCATGGTGGCAAACTTGCCGCCCGGACGCTCGTTGGTGTCGTCATAGAGCACGCTCTTGCCCGCCTTGGTCAGGGCGTCATAGGCCTTCTGACAGGCCTCGTCACAGGCGGCATCGCCGGGACGCAGATTGATCAGGCCCACATCGAACGGCGCCACGCTGTCGGGCCAGATCAGGCCGGCGTCATCGTGGCTGGCCTCAATGATCGCCCCGATCAGGCGCGAGACACCGACGCCATAGGAGCCCATGTGCACATTGACCAGCTCGCCATCCGGGCTGGTGACCTGGGCCTTCATCGGGCCGGAGTATTTTTCGCCGAAATAGAAGATATGACCCACTTCGATCCCACGCGCGGACAGGCGCTTGGCCTCGGGCACTTCAGCGGTAAAGCGGGCGTCGTCGTGCATTTCTTCGGTGGCGGCATAGAGCGCGGTGCGCTGGTCCACCAAGGCCTGGAGATTATCCCAGTCCACGTCCGCCCCCGGCGCGCCCATTTCCACCAGATCCTCGTGGCAGAACACCTGGCTTTCGCCGGTATCGGCGAGGATAATGAACTCGTGGCTGAGATCGCCGCCAATGGGGCCGGTATCGGCGCGCATCGGCACGGCCTTCAGGCCTAGCCGCGAGAAGGTGTTGAGATAGGCCACAAACATGCGGTTATAGGCCTTGCGGGCCGAGGCCTCGTCGAGATCGAAGGAATAGGCATCCTTCATCAGGAACTCGCGGCCGCGCATCACGCCAAAGCGCGGGCGCTGCTCGTCACGGAACTTCCACTGGATGTGATAGAGGTTCAGCGGCAGGTCCTTATAGGACTTGACCGATCCCCGGAAAATCTCGGTGACCATTTCCTCGTTGGTCGGCCCGTACAGCAGCTCGCGCTCATGCCGGTCCTTGATGCGCAGCATTTCCGGCCCATAGGCGTCATAGCGCCCGGACTCGCGCCAAAGGTCCGCCAGCTGCAGGGTCGGCATCAAAAGCTCGATGGCCCCGGCCCGCTCCATCTCCTCGCGGACAATCTGCTCGATCTTGCGCAGCACCTTGAGGCCGAGCGGCAGCCAGGCATAGATCCCCGCCGCCTCTTGGCGGATCATCCCGGCCCGCAACATCAGGCGGTGCGAGACGATCTGGGCCTCGGAGGGGGTTTCTTTAAGGACGGGCAGGAAAAAGCGTGACAGCCGCATGAGGACGAATCCGAACCAAAATCTGAGACCTGTCACTTAGGCAAAATGCGCCCGCAAAGGCAATGCCGCAGCGCAAAAGACTGATTACGGAGATGAAGGATCAGAGGCCTCAGCCCCCATTTTATCCCAATCGAAACTTACTGCGACATGTAATCTGAGATTGTTGAATGAGCGACAAAACGATAGGTTTAAACCCAAAGGGGGGGAGCCATGCACCGTAAACAAAACCCGACACTCATGAATCGGCGGACACTCCTGGCAACCGCAATCGCGAGTCTCGGCGGGCTTCTTTCGGGATGCTCTATTGAGGAAACAGAAAACAAAATTTCAGAGATTACAGGGCGGCAGCCATGGGTTCCGCGAAACGGCTTGTATTTGCACGAATTGTGCGGTCACCAAGTGCGCCCGGACTCTCGATGGAAAATCAGATCTCCAGATTACAAAACCAAAATTCTAAAACAGTTTTCGTATTATGGCGCAGGCTTTATTTCAAAAGCCAAATACTTTAATCTTCAGCATCACGACAAAATATTTATAAGAGGAAATATATACGCTTTAATTGTTAGCAGAAAATCACTCCACGCGGGAGCATTCCACGATAACTCTAAATATAGTTTATATTTTGATCACAATTTAAATTTAAAAAATGAGTTTTTAGATTACATTAAACTCTCACCCATTCACTCCGCTCCACCACACTGCCAAAATTATTTAAAAGGCTGGAAAATCTACAGATTTGTTCGTGATTATAATTTTGAAAAATCTGAAACACTAACCAATGAAGAAGTCGGCCCCAATAGCACTCGACCCAACAGACTCTGCCTAGCCGTAAGAGAGGGTCCTTATGGACATGAAATAATTGACTTTGCCTATGAGCTCGACGACTGGAATTATGAAATATCCGACGATCATTACAACAGACCCGGCCGTCTCTATGATGTTATTGTCAGGAAAGACGTGTCGCCCCATGTGACGATCATCATGATTATGAGCAGTCTTGCCCTGAATGGGCTGGATGACATCATAGCCTCTCTCAAACCTAATCTTGAGGCCTGCGAACGCCGCAAAGGTAAGCCAGATGATTTAGATGGCTGGCCGGACCATTCTTTATAGGTCAATTAGCGCACCGAATTGCCCGTCGGAAAGTCCGGCAGCGGGATGATATTCAGGCCATAGGCGATAAAGAACACAAACCACACGGCCACAGCGATGATCGTGGTGGTGATGACCTTTTTGCGCAGGTTCGGCATGACCGGCGCGCCCGGATCGCCGCCATCCTTGACCTCAAGACCGGCCTCGGCGTGGCTTTGCATCCCGAACGGCAGCACCATGAACAGCACCACCCACCAGATCACCAGAAAGATCCCAGCAAGCGTGAAAAAGCCCAGTCCCATGGTGTGCCCTCGTTATTGGTTTTGACGCGTTGAACTTAGTGATGACCGCCGTGAGATGCCAGACGCGGCGTTTCCATCAGCTCCACCAGCACCCCGCCCATGTCTTTCGGATGGACAAACAGGATGGGCGTGCCATGCGCCCCGATACGCGGCTCGCCGGTGCCGAGGATCACTGCCCCCTTGGCCCGCAGCGCCTCGCGGGCGGCCAAGATATCTTCGACCTCGAAACAGACGTGGTGCTGCCCGCCCTTGGGGTTCTTGGCCAGAAAGCCGGTCAGGGGCGAATCCTCACCGAGCGGCTCGATCAGTTCGATCTGGCTGTTGGGCAAGTCGATAAAACAGACCCGCACGCCTTGCTCGGGCATATCAAAGGGTTCGCCGACCCGGGTGGCCCCCAGCACCTCGGTATAGAGCCGCACAGACCCGGCAATCGATGGGGTGGCAATGCCGATGTGATTGAGGCGACCGATCATGAGAGACTCCGGTATGGGGACGCGTATCCTAGCCCTTGGTTCTAGGCCCCGCCTGTGCGTCTGCCAAGGGTCGAGCCGAAACCGTGATCGCACATCGAGAACCACACCCAAGATTATATATGAGATATTTGATATAAATTATTGTTTATAATTAATTATTTTGATTTCATCTCAACCATTATTGAATTCAGCATCAAGCCCTTACCTGACCAATGCCGCGGCACAACGGGAAAAAACGCCTTGTTGAGCCAAGTTTTTGTAATTACATTAAAGGCTGTGGACATCACTTTCGACCCTCGCAAACGTGAGATAACGCTCGCCATGCGCGGGCTCGATTTTGCTGATGCCGCAGACGTGCTGGCCGGACAGACCTTCCGCTTTGTCGACGACCGCGCCGATTACGGTGAAGTGCGGATGATCGCGGTGGGCCTGTTGAAGGGCCGGATGGTTGTTCTGGTTTACACGGACCGCCCCACGGGACGCCACATCATCTCTATGAGAAAAGCCAATGCCCGCGAACAAGACCGATACCGACACGCCTTGGACGGATCCGGATGATGCCCCGGAACTGACGGATGACTGGTTCTCTAAAGCCGCCCTGATGAGCGGTGAAAGCGTCGTTCGTCGTGGGGGCAGGCCACATGGCACCACAAAGGAGCTTGTGACCTTGCGTCTCGACAAGGCGATTTTATCGCACTTTCGGGCGGGTGGGCCTGGATGGCAAACCCGCCTTAACAACGCCTTGCGGGATGTGCTGGATGCCCCCTCAGCCGATGCCGGCCCCCGCCCCTGACAGGCTGACTTAACTCAGGCCCAGATTTTCCGGGACCCCGAGGGCGATGTTGAGGTTCTGGACCGCTGCGCCAGACGCGCCCTTGCCCAGATTATCCAGCACCGCCACCAGACGCGCCTGACCGTGGTGCGGATCGCCGAACACATAGATCTTCAGCGCATTGGTGTTGTTGAGCATCTCCGGCTCAAGCGCCTTGGTGGAGGCGGCCTCGTCGGCGGAAGCGACATGGACAAAGCCGGGCCCAGCATAGGCCTCTTCGAACACGGCCTGTAGGTCGGCCAGCGACGGCTCGGTCGGCAGGGCCCAGAGCTGGAGCGGGATCTCGACGATCATGCCCTGGGCGTAGCGGCCCACCGCCGGGGTGAACAAGGGCGGGGATTCAAGACCACCCCAGGCCATCATTTCCGGCAGGTGTTTATGGTTCAGGCCGGTAGCATAGATCCGGTAGTTGTCCGCCGTGGCGTCCGCGCTCTGGGGATCCTCAAAACTGGCGATCATGGCCTTGCCGCCACCGGAATAGCCGGACACAGCGTTACAGGTCAGGGGCCAGTAATCCGGGATCAGGCCTGCGCGGGTCAAGGGCCGCACCAAGGCGATAAAGCCCGTCGCATAGCACCCCGGATTGGCAATCCGGCGGCTTGTGGCAATCGCCTCGCGCTGGCCCGGTTCCATTTCCGCAAAGCCATAGACCCAGCCTTCGCTGACGCGGTGAGCGGTCGAGGCATCGATAACGCGGGTGGTCTCGTTCTCGATCAGGCTGACCGCTTCAATCGCCGCCTCATCGGGCAGACACAGGATCACCGCGTCGGCGGCATTGAGCGCCCGGCGGCGGGCGTCGCGGTCCTTGCGCTCGGCATCGCCTAAGCGGATCAGATCCAGATCGGCGCGGCCAGACAGGCGGCTGGCGATTTGCAAGCCGGTGGTCCCAGCCTCGCCGTCGATAAAAACCTTATGCGTCATAGCCCTCGCCTTGCTTACGGATTGGAGACACTAGCCTAAGATACAAAAAAGGCGCTCCGGAAACCCGAAGCGCCCTGTTTTGAAGCCCAAACGGGTTTCGATTAACGCTTCGAGAACTGGAAGCTACGACGGGCTTTCGCACGGCCGTACTTCTTACGCTCGACGACGCGCGAGTCGCGGGTCAGGAAGCCAGCGGCCTTCAGCGTGCCACGCAGAGCGGGCTCGTAATAGGTCAGGGCTTTCGACAGACCGTGACGGATGGCACCGGCTTGGCCGGACAGACCCGAACCCTTGACGGAGATGATCACGTCGAACTGGGTGGCACGATCGGTCAGCTGCAGCGGCTGAGCGATCATCATGCGCAGCACCGGACGGGCAAAATAGACTTCTTGCTCACGACCGTTGATGAGGAACTTGCCGGAGCCCGGCTTGATCCACACGCGGGCGATCGCGTTCTTACGCTTGCCGGTGGCATAGGCGCGGCCGAACTTGTCGATCTGGGGCTCGCGGACCACGGCGACTTCCGGGTTCGACGACAGCGCTTGCAGGGCTTCGAGGCCTTGGGTTTCAGTGGTCATGACTTAGGCGCTCCGGACGTTCTTGCGGCTCAGGGCCTTGAAGTCCACGACTTCCGGCTGCTGGGCTGCGTGGGGGTGCTCCGAACCGGCGAAGATACGCAGGTGGGTCATCTGGCCGCGGGCCAGCGGGCTTTCTTTGGGCATCATGCGCTCGACCGCCTTGGTCAGCACACGCTCCGGGTACTTGCCGTTGAGGATCTGACCCATGGTGCGCTTCTTGACGCCGCCCGGGTGACCAGTGTGCCAGTAGAAGATCTTGTCGGTCAGCTTCTTGCCGGTGTAGTGCACCTTGTCCGCGTTGATCACGATGACATAGTCACCGGTGTCCACGTGCGGGGTGTAGTTCGGGCGGTGCTTGCCGCGAAGACGCATGGCGATGTACGATGCCAGACGGCCGACAACGGCGTCCTGGGCGTCGATCACGACCCACTTCTTCTCGACGTCTGCCGGCTTCTGAGAAACCGTGTTCGAGGTCAACATTGATATAAGTCCCTGGACCAAAAATCCGAAAGCCGCCGGACATCGGATCCGACGGCGAGAGGACGCGGGTGTACAGGAGCAAGGCCTTGGGGTCAATCTTTGAATCTAGCGCACACCCACTCTAATTCATTGAATTATATGCTCTATTTTAAACGGTATTAAATTACCGCATTTTTTGAGCCCTGATCTTGTGTGACCGATCGTAGCAAGCGCCCAGTCCGTCATCAAATTGCGATGACTCACACCGGGGTGTGGCGCTAAGAGTCATCAAAGATGTTACGGAGTTACACATGCCCCTCTCCCGCCGCATGGTCGTCAGTACGGCCGCCTCGACCCTCGCTTTTGGCGGCCTTGTGGCCTCGGCCCAGGCGCAAGGCCAGAGTGAGGCCCCCAAGACCCATGAGACCTATCTCAACGAGGTCCATGGCTATGGCCCCTTACGCGAGGATCCGTTCAAGGTCTGTGACTTGCCCGAGGGGTTCCGCTATCAGGTGATCTCCCAAGCGGGCGAGACCATGGACGATGGCATGGTGGTGCCGCACGTTTATGACGGCATGGCCTGTTTCGACCTCGGGGACGGTAAGGTGGCTCTGGTACGTAACCATGAGCTGTCGCCGAACCATCGTAACTTTGGTGCCTTGGGCATGCATGGCCGCCTGCTGAATAAGCTCGACCGCAGCAAGGTCTATGACTTTGAAACGGCCAGCGGTCTGCCGTTGATGGGCTCCACCACCACCCAAGTCTATGATCTCAAGGCCCGCAAGACGGTCACCCAATATCTGTCGCTGATTGGTTCGGTGACCAACTGTGCTGGCGGGGCCACCCCTTGGGGGTCGTGGCTGACCTGTGAGGAGAACACGGTGAAAGCGGGCAAGGGCGTGGGCAAGGACCATGGCTATGCCTTTGAGGTGCCCGCCGCCCACAAAGGGCTGGTGGACCCTGTGCCGCTGAAAGCCATGGGCCGGTTCAAGCGCGAAGCCGTCGCCATCGATCCGCGCACGGGCATTGTCTATATGACCGAAGACACCGCCGACAGCGCCTTCTATCGCTTCTTGCCCAACGATCGTCGCCACCTGCACAAGGGTGGCAAACTGCAAGCGCTCGGTCTGCGCGATGCGCCCACCGGCTTTATCACCAGCAACCAGAAGGCCGATCAATGGGCCCAGGGCGACTGGAAAGCGGCAGTCTGGATCGACCTCGACAATCCGGAAAGCCCGGATGACGACCTGCGCCTTCGCACCTACAAGGCCGGGG
>DAITMY010000051.1:0-10734 GCA_036834925.1 Asticcacaulis sp. | reverse complement strand
GTTCGGGAAGGCTCTGCGACTTAGTCGACGACGCGATAGCGGCCTTGGGCATCCGGACAGACACGGACAAAGCGGCGCTCGACCGAACCGTCCGGCATGTGGATCGGGCTGTCAGCCATGCGGCAGCCGTCGGTCTGGGCCGGGCGGGTGTCATAGGCGGCCCGCTCTGGATAGCGATAGCGATCGTCATTATAGCCCCGGCTGCGATCACGATTGTAATCATAGCCATATCCAGAGCCGTAGCGATCATAACCGCCGGTGGCCCCATGGCTTCTGCTGCCCGGATAGCCGCGCTGACCATAGCGATCCTGGCCATAACGATCTTGGCCATAGCGGTCATTGGCCTCATAGTCTTCGCCGGTGCCGCAAGCCGCAGACCCACTGCCAACCTGCGAGCCGACGACCGCCCCGAGGATGGCGCCCAAGACGGCCCCTTCAGCGCGGGCGTTTTTGGCGGCGACATTACCCCCGATGGCGGCTCCAGCAAGGGCCCCGGCGACACCGCCAGCGGTGCCGCGCTGGCGGGCTTCGCGCGTGCAGGGATCATAGGCCCCGCGCGGCTCTTCGCGGTAGCCACGCGGATAGGATTGGGCTGTGGCCACCGACGGGGCGGCAACGGCGGCAAGGGTGGCCACCAGTACGGCCAAGGCAACAGCCGACTTTACGGGACGCGGGTTAGAGTGGGTCATAGTGGACTCCATTGGGCCGACGGGGCCGGTGTTCGTCATGATGGGAGTAAAGCCGATTGAACCTGAACAGCGCTTGAGTTGTGCGTTCATGTTCGTTCAGGTTCGCGCCTGCCTTTTGCCGTAAACGGAAGGAGTCAGGGGCAGGCCCCGAATGAAAGGCTGGTGTTTTGCAGGCAGATCCGTCAAAAGGCCACATGGCTGTTTCAAGAAATGTTCGTAAATCCCGCGCTTCAGCGCCGGGCCGTGGCGGTCGTCCGCCTATGAATCGTCCGGCGGAACCGCCGGTGTCCCTCACCATTGAGCGCATGGGCGCCCAAGGCGATGGACTGGCGCGCGGGCCATCGGGCAAGCTTTTGTTTGTGCCCTTGACCCTTGCTGGGGAGCAGGTGACGGCGATCCCCGAGGGGGATCGGGCAATGGTGACGGACTGGCAGGCCAAAAGTCCGGACCGAATTGACCCCGTTTGCCCGCACTATACGGCCTGTGGTGGCTGCAGTTTGCAACATTGGCGGGCGGAGCCTTATCTCGACTGGAAAGCCCAGTTGGTGCGCGAGGCCTTGGTGCGCGAAGGTCTTGAGACCGAGATCCGGCCCACCTTTGCCAGCCGCCCGGGGACGCGTCGCCGCATCGGCCTGCATGTGCGCGCGACCAAGGCCGGGGTCGAGGTCGGCTTTAAGGCCCGCCGCTCCTGGAGCCTCGTCCCTATTGAGACCTGTTCCGTTGCGGATCCAAGGCTGGTGGAGCGGCTGGACCTGTTTCGTCGCCTCGGAGCCTGTTTGCTGGAACACCCCAAGTCCGCGCCGATCCTGCATGTCACCCTGACCGAGACCGGGCTGGATGTCGAAATCTCTGGCGTTGAGCGCAAAAGCGGGGGCCTTAGTGCCGATGCCCGCATGCGGTTGGCCGAGATCGCCGCCGAGGCCGATCTGGCGCGCATCAGCCTAGCGGGCGAGATCCTCTATCAGGCCCGCAGCGCCATGGTCCGGTTTGGCCGCACGCCGGTGGCTCTGCCGACTGGCGCCTTCCTCCAAGCCTGTCCGGAGGCTGAAGCCTATATGGCTGAAACCATGATGCAGGCCTTAACCGGCGTCAGCCGCGCGGCGGATCTGTTCTGTGGGGCTGGGACCTTTACCTTCCGGCTGGCGGAGCAGGCGACGGTGCTGGCGGCAGACTCGGCTGAAGGGGCGGTCAGTGCGCTGAAATCGGCGATTGGCCTGACGCCGGGGCTAAAGACGATCCGGGCCGAGGCGCGCGATCTTTTCCGCCGCCCCGTGATCGCCGAGGAAATGAAAGGGATTGAGGCCATTGTGTTCGATCCGCCACGCGCCGGGGCCGAGGCGCAGACGCCCGAGATCGCCCGCAGTGGGGCGTCTGTTGTGGTGGGGATCAGCTGTAATCCGGCGACCTTTGCCCGGGATGCGCGCACGCTTACGGATGCCGGTTTCCGGCTTGAGGCGATCACGCCCGTTGACCAGTTTGTCTGGTCCGCCCATGTCGAGATGGTCGGGGTTTTCCGGCGCTAAACCGCCGCAAAAGGCTCAGCTCTCGCCGCTGCTGATCCCGAGAGGATCAGCTTTCACCAATGATCCGGGCGTCCTTCGCGGCGGCCGCGAGGGACGGCGAGGGCTGACCCATCAGGTGCTGATAGATCCAATAGGAGGCCATGACCTCCTCGATATATTGACGGGTCTGGGCCACGGGTATGGTTTCGGCCACCATCAGCGAATCCGCGTCGGCATCCAGTACCCGCAGGGCTTCGCGCACCCGACCTTCGCCCGCATTATAGGCCGCAACGGCCCGTAACAGGTCGCCTTTGATAAACGGCGAGGCCAACAGGCGCTGGATGTAACGTTGGCCAATATCGAGATTGAGGCCCGCATCAAGTAGCCGGTCCGGGTTTTGAGCTAAGCTCTTGTCGCCGGTCACAATCGCGGCGGTCGTGGGCATGATCTGGAGCAAGCCATAGGCCCCAGCATGGCTCTTAGCCTTGGCGTTGAACTTGCTTTCCTTGCGGGCCAGCGCATAGAGCAAGGCCTTATCGACCTTAAACCCGTTGGCCGGTTCAAGCTCCGGCATGGGGAAGGCCGCGACATTGAACTGGCGGCCCGTATCGCGTGACGAGCTGATCGGGGCCTTGAGTGTGACCGACAGGCTCAGCCAACGGTCCCGTGCCGACTCGTCGCGCGACGCCTGGGCGCCGAGGCGGATTTCCTGACCGGCTTCGGTGGTCATGCCCAACTGGCTGAGGGCCACCGCACGGCGCGCGCGCGGTTCGGCGCTGACCCAATCGGTCATATCGGCGGTAAAGCTGGCGGTGCGCGGCTTGTTCAAGATCGGTGAATTGACTGGCGGAAGACCTCGTGCCGCTCGGACCGCGGCCGGTTCTACGCCCAAACGCTTTTCGGCAATCAAGCCGTAGAAGGTAAAGGGATAGGCCGCCGCCATTTGCAGATAGGTCTGCGCCTCATCGTTCATATTCAAGGCAAAAGCCGCGCGGGCGGCCCAGTAGCCCCCGGCAGAACGGCTCCAGCTGCTCAGGGTCGGGTCTTGGGCCACAAAGGCGAAGTGCTCCATCGCTTCTTTGAAACGTTTGAGCCGGAAGGTCGCCAGACCGGCAATCCAGCGGTCACCGGTTTGGGCACTTAGGTTCACAGCCTGTTCAAGCTGGCCGTTGTTGAAGGCCGAACGGGCCGCTTTCGAACCCACGGCCTCGGACAATTCAGAGCCAGGCGTTGCCCCGGCTTCTGCAGCGCGCGACACGGCTTCCACTTGGCTCCACAGACGCGTCGACGCCGGAGCACTCGGGGTGGGCAGTTCCGTTGTCTCGGCCGGTTTGCGTCGGTTGGCCAGCTTCCAGACCCGCTCCGCCATCGGCAGATCTTTGTATTCGGTCAGCCAAGCGGTCAGTTCTTCGTAGGTGGCGGTATAGTTCGGGTGAAACAGCTTGGCGAACAGGACATAGCCCATCAGGCTTTTGTCCGAGGCCTCAGAGGCCTTTTTTTCGGCGGTTTCGAAATCACCCTTCCGGGCCGCATCCATAGCGGCGCTGTATAGCTGGGTATCCCAAGGTGACAGAACGGCCGAATTGGCGTGGGCTTCGGAGGCGACGAGGCTGAGCGGAACACTCGACAGAACCGACAGGGAAAAAACCAAACCCCGCAAGCTGTTTCGCCAGTTTAGGCGCACACTGGGGCGAAGGGTCTTTTTCTGTGTCCGCGTCATGTTTCCCTCTGATCCTTTTGATCGCTCTCAGGTCATTTCGGGCCAGACGCGCTGACCGTACAGGGGCGTTATATCGGCCCGCTACGGATCAATCAAGGTTTCAGAAAGTTTCAGGAGATCCTCCCAGGCCAGTTTCTTGCTGGCGGATTGTCGCAGCAAGAAGGCCGGGTGCAGGGTCGGCAGGGCCTTGATCGTTGGGCCGGGGGTCTCGCCCGCCCAGTCAAACCACTGGCCACGCAGCTTGAGAATGCCCTCATCCTTGCCCAGCAGCCCTTTGGCCGCCATGCCCCCGATCAGCAGAATCGCCCGGGGCTGGATCAGGCGGATGGTCTTTTCGACAAACGGGGAGAGCACCAACTGCTCGGCCTGAGTCGGCTGGCGATTGCCCGGCGGCGACCAGTAGACGGTGTTGGTGATGAAGGTCTCATCAAAAATTCCAGCCGCCTTGAGCATTCGGTCGAGCAACTGGCCTGAACGACCGACAAACGGCAGTCCCTGAAGGTCCTCGTCGACCCCGGGCGCTTCGCCGATGGCCAAGATCCGGCCTTTTGGGTTGCCCCGGCCAAACACCACCTGTCGTGCGCCCAGATCGCGCAGGGGGCAGCCCCGGAAGGCTTCGATTGCGGATTTCAGGCTCTCAAGGTCGGTGGCCTCAGCGGCACGCTGGCGGGCTTCGGCCAAGGCCAAGACCGGATCGGGTCCGGCCTGAAGGCCCGGCAGGGGCGTCGTCGCGACCAGATTGAGCTTGGGCGGCGTTGGGCGCGGCGGGGGCAGGGTGCGGTCCACCGGGCTGTCGGCATAGCACATCTCGACCCCGGCCTCGGCCCAGAAGCTGAACAGCGCTTCGAGTGCACGCGGATCGGGGGCGGTGGCCGTCAAAACTGTCCCTGTCAGGTCATCGGAAATGAAGCGGTACACGAATAATGCTTGACCGCCCGAACGTCACCTAAGGATAAAGCAGAAAAGAACACCCGTCCGCAAGGCTGCAACGTGGCGACGGGTCCCGAACCGGAGGATTACCCCATGAGCGCGCCTGATACGGCTCCTGACGCGGCCGCCGCCATCGAACGGGAGTCGATGGAGTATGATGTTGTGATCGTGGGCGCGGGCCCGGCCGGTCTGTCGGCGGCGATCCGTCTGAAACAGCAGGCTGAAGCCGCCGGGCGCGAGATCACCGTGGCCGTGCTGGAAAAGGGCTCAGAGGTTGGGGCGCACATTCTTTCGGGTGCGGTAATCGATCCGGTGGGGCTTAAGGCTCTGTTCCCCGACTGGAAAGACCGCGGCGCGCCGCTGGAAACCGCCGTCACCGAGGACAAGTTCCTGTATCTCGGGCCGCAAGGGGTGCTGGATATTTCCGCCCTGCCGATGCCCGCCTTCATGAAGAATCACGGCTGTTACATTGCGTCTTTGGGCAACGTCACCCGCTGGTTGGCCGAACAAGCCGAGGCCATGGGGGTCGAGATCTATCCGGGTATGGCGGCCTCAGAGGTGGTCTACACCGACTATGGCGCGGTCAAGGGCGTGGTGGCCGGTGTGTTCGGTGTGGCCCGCGATGGTAGCCATAAGTCGGACTTCCAGCCGGGTCTGGAACTGCATGCCCGCTATACCCTGATCGCCGAAGGGGTGCGGGGCTCGCTCGCAGAGGGCTTGATTGACCGCTATGACCTCAACAAGGGTAAAGAGCCGCAGAAATACGGCACCGGCATCAAGGAGCTGTGGCAAGTGCCGCCAGAGCAGCACCGCCCCGGCCTCGTGCAGCACACCATGGGCTGGCCGCTCGACAATAAGACCGGCGGCGGCTCGTTCATGTACCACTTCGGCGACAACTATGTGGCCATCGGCTTTGTGGTGCATCTCAACTACGCCAATCCTTATATTTCGCCGTTTGACGAGTTCCAGCGGTTCAAACAACACCCGTCGGTGCGGCCTTTCCTCGAAGGCGGTCGGCGGATCGCCTATGGTGCTCGGGCGATCACCGAGGGCGGCTATCAGTCAGTGCCGGATCTGACCTTCCCCGGTGGGGCGTTGATCGGTTGTTCGGCGGGCTTTGTGAATGTGCCCCGGATCAAGGGTAGCCATAATGCGGTGCTGACCGGGATTATGGCCGCTGAGGCGGCGTTCGAAGCCGTCTGTGCCGACCGTCGTCAGGATCGTCTGGAGGCCTATCAACAGGCCTATGACACCTCGCCGGTGAAACAAGAGCTCAAGCTGGTCCGCAACGTCAAGCCGCTCTGGTCGCGCCTTGGCACCGTGTTCGGGGTGTTGGCCGGGGGGCTCGACATGACCCTGACCAGCTTGACGGGCGGGTGGTCCCCATTTGGTACGCTCAAGCACGGCAAGACTGACGCCGAATCAACCGGTGAGGCTAAGGACTTCAAGCCGATCGCTTATCCCAAGCCGGATGGAGTCATCAGCTTCGATAAGCTCTCTTCGGTGTTTATCTCCAACACCAACCACGAAGAAGACCAGCCGGTGCACTTGCGGCTTAAGGATCCGACGATCCCCTTGAGCCTCAATCTGCCGAAATATGCAGAGCCCGCCCAGCGTTATTGCCCAGCCGGGGTCTATGAGATCGTCGAAGAGCCGGGAACAGGCCCGCGTTTCCAGATCAACGCCCAGAACTGCGTCCACTGCAAAACCTGTGACATCAAGGATCCGTCGCGGAATATTGTCTGGACAACCCCTGAAGGCGGTGGTGGACCCAACTATCCAAACATGTAAGTCTGTCGGCTCAGCCGGGACCGGAGTACGGGTATGTCAGACAAGGTCGCAGATCGCCGCACCAATAAGGCCGACGTGTTCAGGCCGTTGGTCATGAGCTTGGTGATCGGGGTTCTGGTGGCTGATCCGGTCCTTGCCGCCACCAAGAGCCGTCCCCCGTCAGCCTATGGGCTCTATCTGGCCGGGCGTCAGGCCTTGGCTGAGGGGGAGGTTCGGCAGGGGGCGGATATGCTTTCGCGGGCGGCAGGCCTCGATCCGACCAGCGCCGACCTTAAGACCCAAGCGTTTCTATCCGCCTTGTTCACCGGTGATCTCGGGACGGCCGCGCGACTGGCTCCGGTCTCCCAGGACGCGCCACGGGCCATTGTCTGGGCCGGGGCCTTGGCCAATGCCGTCAAGGCCTTGGATGACCAAAAGGGTAGAGATGCCTTGGCGGCCCTTGACCGGGCCAACGCGATCATGCCGGGCGAGGATGTGGTCCTCTATCTGCGGCCCTGGGCCCTGGCGCAAAAGGGTGATTGGAAAGCGGCCCTGACCCCGGTCGTCAGCGATGATCCCCAGGGTCTGAGCGCGCTGATTCTTGAGCATGGGCGGGCCTTACGCCTCGAAATGCGCGGCCGTCAGGCTGAGGCGGAAACAGTCTATAAGGCGCTGATGGCGTCGCGGGCCAAGACGCTGTTTGCCTTATCCTATGGTGAGTTCCTAGAACGGCGGGGGCGGGCCGAAGAGGCCCGGGCCGTGTTCACGGAGCTGTTGGACGGGGTCCCTGAAGACTCTCAAGTTAAGGCCGCGCTGCACCGTTTGGAGCAAAAAGCGGCGGCCCCGGCGGCGCCTTCGTTGAAATCCGGGGCCGCCATGGCCCTGAATTATGGCTCGGCTTTGTTACAGGCCCAGCGTCAGTCGGAAATGTCTCTTGCGGTCAACCGTATGGCGCTGGCGCTCGACCCGGCTTTTGACCGTAGCTGGATCATGGTCGCCCAGTCGCTCGAGCGTATGGAGCAGACCCAGGCCGCGACCGAAGCCTATGGACAAATCGGCCCGGATTCGCCGTTTTATGTCGAAGCGCAGGTCCGTCTGATCTGGTTGGATCAAACCGCGCAACGGCCTGAGGCCGCCTTGTCTCGATCCCGGTCTTTGGTTCAGGCTCAACCGGCCTCGCTTCAGGCTGTGCTGGCCTTGTCAGAACTCTTGCGGACGCAGAAACAGACAGCCGCTTCAGTCAAGGTGATCGAGGACTGGCGCAACCAATACGGCGAAACGGCCCTGAACTGGCGGGCTTTATTCAGCTATGCCATCAGCCTTGAGGCCGACGGGCGCTGGAGCGAGGCCGAAGCGGCGCTTCAAAAGGCGATGGTACTGAACCCGGACCAACCCGAGCTCTTGAACTTTCTTGGCTACAGTTGGATCGACCGGGGCGTGAAGATCGAAGAGGGCATGGGGCTGGTGCGCAAGGCTCTTGCGGCCCGTTCGGACTCGGGGGCCATGCTTGATTCGCTGGCTTGGGGTCATTACCGATTGGGGCAGTACCAGCTGGCGCTTGAATTGACCGAACAGGCGGTCCAGCTTGAGCCCGGCGATCCGGAGATCAATTCCCATCTTGGCGATATCTATCTTGCGGTGGGTCGGGGCCGTGAAGCCGTGTTTCAATGGCGGCGGGCCTTGTCGCTGGAGCCGTCCGACAAGCTCAAGGCTGAGTTAGAAAAGAAACTCAGCCGTCACGCGTCGGAGAAGCCCGCTGCCGTGATCGCAGGATCAACGGCGCCAAATGCTTTGCCTGCGTCTAAGGTGCCGGGACCCAGCGTTCCGTAAGGCGGTCCCATGTCAGTCCTCCCACGCTTGGCCTCAGCCGCGGCTAAGATCAATCTGTTCCTGCATGTCGGCCCGCCCGAGGCCAACGGCTATCACCCGCTGTTGTCATGGGTGGTGTTTACCGATACGGGGGCCGGGGATCAGTTACGCCTTGATCTCGCTTTGCCTTCAGATCCGCCGATGACGCTCGCCATAGATGGACCATTCGGGATGGGGCTCAGCACAGGGTCGGACAATCTGGTCTGGCGCGCTTGGTCTGGCTTTAACGCCGCTTTTGGACCCTTGCCTCCGGTCAGGATTCACCTTGAAAAAGCGCTGCCGCTGGCGGCGGGGATCGGCGGGGGCTCGTCCGATGCTGGGACCGTGCTACGGCTGTTGCGCGACCAGTTTCGCACGGATGTGTCCGACTCAAATCTTGAGCCTCTGGCGGCTGCGCTTGGGGCTGATGGGGTCATGTGCCTGTATCAGCGGGCAGCGGTGGTCACGGGTTATGGCGAGATCCTGGCACCTGCACCGATCATGTCCGGAAGTCTGTCCGATCTGGCGGTGGTGCTGGTCAATCCGGGCCAGCCGTCGCCGACCGGGGCCGTCTATGCGGCCTATGATGCGGCCTTGAACGTCATGGGGGCCAGTGCCTCGGCGGCCCTGCCGTCGGAATTGCCTGAGCGGTTAGATAACCTGAAAGACCTTGTGGCGGTGCTGGAGGCCACGCGCAATGATCTGGAGCGCCCCGCCATCGCTCTTTGCCCCGCGATCGGCAAGGTCCTCGCTAGCTTGCGGCGACACCCAGCTACTGCCTTTGCGCGGATGTCCGGGTCCGGAGCAACGTGTTTTGCCCTGTGCGAGACCCGAAAGGGGGCCGAGGCCCTGGCTGTGCACTTGCGCGAGCTTTACCCTGACGGCTGGGTGGCCGTGGCTGGGCTGAAGGCCTGATCAGAGTTGTATCGTCCACTGTGTAACCAAAACAGTGCGGGGGAAATCGTCAGGAGCGCTTGAAGACTGATCGCCTGCGCCCTATGGTCCGCCAACTTCGTATTGTGCACCGCGATAAGGCCTCGTCTGACCCCGTGAACACGCCCGCGTCCCCGCTTTCGTTTCAGGATCTGATCCTGACCTTGCATGCCTACTGGAGCCAGCAGGGCTGTGCGATTCTCCAGCCCTATGACGTTGAGGTCGGGGCTGGGACCCTACATCCGGCAACGGTGCTGCGGGCGCTCGGCAAAAAGCCGTGGAAAGCCGCCTATGTGCAGCCGTCGCGCCGTCCCGCCGATGGCCGTTACGGGGAAAACCCCAACCGCCTTCAGCACTATTACCAGTATCAGGTTATCCTGAAGCCGAACCCCGATAACCTTCAAGAGCTCTATCTGGGCTCGCTCAAGGCGATTGGGCTGGATCCAGCCTTGCACGATATCCGCTTTGTCGAGGACGACTGGGAAAACCCCACAGTCGGGGCCTGGGGCCTGGGCTGGGAAGTCTGGTGTGACGGCATGGAAGTGACCCAGTTCACCTATTTCCAGGGCGTGGGCGGCATCGAGGTCGATGTGGTCTCGGGCGAGCTGACCTATGGCCTCGAACGCTTGGCCATGTATGTCCAGAACGTCGATAACGTCTATGACCTGCGGTTCAACAATGCCGGTCAGACCTATCGCGAGGTGTTCCTCGAACAGGAGCGCCAGTTCTCGGCGTTTAACTTCGAAGTGGCCGATGTGGCGGTGCTCAAGCGCCAGTTTGAAGACATGGAAGCCCAGGTAACGCGCATCCTCGCCCACAAGGGGCCGCAGGGGCAGGCTCTGGTCCTGCCGGCCTATGACCATGTGCTGAAAGCGTCGCACCTGTTTAACCTGATGGACGCCCGCGGGGCGATCGCTGTGGCCGAGCGCCAGAGCTATATCGGCCGGATCCGGGATTTGTGTAAGGCCTGTGCCCTTGAGTGGGCGGCCCAAGAAGAGGCCCGCGTCTGATGCCTCAGTTGCTGATTGAACTGTTTTCCGAAGAAATTCCTGCCCGTATGCAGGCCGGGGCGGCTCGGGATCTGGAGCGCCTTTTCAAGGCGCGTCTGGACGAAGCGGGCCTCGCCTATGCCGGGCTGGTCGCCCACGTCAGTACGCGCCGCCTGTGTCTGGTGGTCGAGGGGCTGGACGCTGCCCAAGCGGATCGTCTGGAAGAGTTGAAGGGGCCGCGGGTTGGGGCACCGCCCCAGGCGCTCGAAGGTTTCCTGCGCAAGACCGGCCTTTCGGCAGATCAACTGACCGAAGAGGGCGGGGTCTATATGGCCCGGATCGAGCGCAAAGGT
>DAITMY010000050.1:0-10846 GCA_036834925.1 Asticcacaulis sp. | reverse complement strand
GGTTATGCCGTCATCAAGATCCGCCTCGATCACTTGCCCGGCCATCATTTCCACCTCGGCCAGCTCGCCCGCCCCATCGAGATAGTTTAGCCGGATCAGCACCGTTGTACCGGTCACAGCGTCCAGCCACTCGGACTCCCGGTCGGCCCAGGCCTCGGGATCTAGGATGTTCCACCGTCCGCTCATGGCGTTCACGCCTCGCCATCCACGGCGACAAAGCGCGGGCCATAATAGTCTCCTACGGTGATCGTTTCCGTAAACATAGCGAGTGGTCGGATCCACAGACGGTTGCTCTTGAGCGGGGCATAGACCACATAGGGTGCTTCGGTCTCGGAATGGGTGGCCGTGCCCAGCACGCGATAGAGCCCGCCCTTGTAGTGCCGATAAAGCCCGACGGGTAGGGCGCTGTCATAGGGCAAACTCAGGTCGTCCATGTCCGCAAACGCCATCGGCGCGCCCTCTGGGGTGGTCTGTTGCATAGAAAGGGTCTGTCCATGAGTCTATCGCTGTTGCAAGGGATCAATCCCTGGGTCGCGCTCCTCATTGCCGGGGCGCTGGAAATCGCGTGGGCGTCGGGGTTCAAATATGTCAGCCCGCAACGTCCGCTGATCTCGCTGATGGTCGGTTTGGCCATGGTAACCAGCTTCTACTTCCTTTGGCTGGCGACTCAGAAACTGCCGGTCGGCACGGCCTATGCGGTCTGGACCGGCATTGGTGCAGCGGGGGCCGCGATCATCGGCATGCTGATTTTCAAGGAGCCGATGACGGCGGTGCGGATCCTCTCGCTCGTCGCCATTATCGGCGGTGTGGTTGGGCTCAAGCTCGGCTCGGGTCACTAAGGAGACGCGTGCGCTATGTCTGAATTGCTTCAAACGACCCCATCCGCCGGGCGGGTGCTGATTGTCGCCGGATCCGATTGCAGCGGCGGGGCCGGACTGCAAGCCGACCTCAAGACCGTCACCGTCCTCGGCGGTTATGGCATGACGGCGATCACGGCGATCACGGTGCAAAATACCCTCGGGGTCAGCGCCGTGCATGACCTGCCCGTGGATCTGATCAAGGCTCAGGCCCATGCCTGTCTTGAGGATATCGGGGCCGATGCCATTAAGCTCGGCATGCTCAGCCGTGTTCCGGTGATCGAAGCGGTGGCCTCTGTGCTTGATCGCTGCCCCTTCGTGCCCGTCGTGGCCGATCCGGTGATGGTGGCCAAGGGCGGCGCATCCTTGCTCCAGTCCGAGGCGGTTGCGGCCTTAACGACGCTGATCCTGCCGCGCGCCGCCTTGCTGACCCCCAATGCGCCCGAAGCGGCGGTGCTGACGGGCCTAGCGGTCGAGACTCCGGACCAGATGCGCGCCGCCGGGGCGCGGCTCCTGGCCATGGGCGCGCGGGCGGTGCTGATGAAGGGCGGGCATGTCCCGGGCGATACGGTCACGGACCTTCTGATGACCTCTGACGAAGAAACCCGCTTCGACAGCCCCCGCATCGACAGCCGCCATACCCATGGCACGGGCTGCACCCTGGCGTCGGCCTGTGCGACGGGGCTTGCCAAGGGCCTGTCGCTGACGGACGCGGTCCGGGCGGCGCATGCCTATGTCCAGGGCGCAATCCGTCATGCACCGGGTCTGGGCGGCGGGCATGGGCCGCTGGGCCATGGCTGGGTTTTGGGGGACAGCACGGTATGACCGCCGAGGATTTGGAGGGGCAATTGGTTGCCCTTCTTCGGCAAAATGAACCGCTGATGCGGGTGCTGCGGCTGTGTTCGGATCTGAACTTGCCGGACTGGATGATCTTTTCCGGCGCGGTCTATCAGACGGTGTTCAATCACCGCTCAGGCTTGCCGCTGACGACGGGGCTGAAAGACTATGATCTGGCCTATTACGACGCCTCGGACCTCAGTTACGAGGCCGAAGATGTCGTGATCCGGCGGGTCCGCGCGGATCTGCCGGAAGACCTTAAGGATCTGGTCGAGGTCCGCAATCAGGCCCGAGTGCATCTGTGGTTCGAGGGGCATTTCGGCGAGCCCTATGCGCCCTTGCCGGACACGCCCACGGCCCTGAGCCGCTTTCTGGCCCCGTGTTTTGCCGTCGGGGTGCGGATGGACGCGGGGGATCAGCTCACGGTGCTGGCGCCCTTTGGCTTGGCGGATGTGTTTAACATGATTGTGCGGCCCAATCCCCTTCGCGGGGACAGCCGCAATTTCGAGCGCGTCGCCGCCGGGGTTCAGGCGCGCTGGCCGCAGGTCACGGTCAGACACGCCTGAGGGGCCGGGGCCTCTCACCGGTCAGTACCGGCGATAGGCCAGATCCCCGTCGCGCTTTTCCCAGCGGATCATGCGGTTGAGCCGATCATAGCGGTCATCCAGTTCCCGGCGCTCCCAGCGGCTCAGGTGGCCGTCGGTGCGCTTATAGTGCCAGGTCAGGCGGCCCAGATCCTGTAACTCGCGGTGCAGACGGCGCGCTTCACCCCGGGTCAGGGTGCCGCGTTCGCGTCCGCGCTCGATGCGGAACTGGGCCCGCTCATAACGCTCAGTATAGTCCCAACCGCTATCGCGGCGGTGGTCATAGCCGCGATAGTCGTAATCGCGGGCGAGGGTGGGGCTGGCAACACACGCAAGAGCGAGGGCCGACAGCATCAAGGGGGCAAAAGGCAGTTTCATCTCGGTCTCTCCGGGTTTTTGCCGCTCCGTGCGGCATGAACTCAGTAAAGACCAAGACGACCGAACCGTTCCTGAGGGGCGCTTTCAGCTTCGGTTCATCAAGCTGTCAGTCCCCGGAGGGTTTGCGCAGGCCCGCCCACGACAAGCCCTTTGGCATCAGGCCTGCAAGGTTGGTGTTGGCGATCAACACCCCGCCCAGAATCAGCGCTAGGGCAAAAAAGGCATTGATCCCCGGACGTTCCCCCAGCAGCAACAGCCCGAGACCCGTGGCCCACAGCGGCGCCAGATAGGTGGCAAAGGTCGTAAACACGGTCCCGCGCCGGTTCAGCAGCCACACATAGCCGATCAGGGCCAGACCTGTGGGGCCGATCCCGAGCGCGGCGGTGGCCATAAGGGAATCCAGTTGTGGCTGTTTCGGAAAGCCCTCGAACACCAAAGCTGCAAGCGTCGACAGAATGGCGGCCACAGCGGCCAGCACCAACGCCCCGCTGACCGGTCCCATCGGCGGGGCCTGTCGCAACAAAATGGCCCCGATGGCATAGAGCAAGGCCGCCGTGATGGCCGCTAGTTCTGCTATGGTCGAAGCAG
Organism: Asticcacaulis sp.; assembly: GCA_036834925.1. Classification (GTDB taxonomy): domain Bacteria; phylum Pseudomonadota; class Alphaproteobacteria; order Caulobacterales; family Caulobacteraceae; genus Asticcacaulis. The sequence continues at coordinate 7,602 of DAITMY010000050.1, read as the reverse complement.
AGCCAAACTCGGTCAGGGCGGATGGGCCAACCAGCACTACGAGGCCGGTAAAGCCCATGATAATCCCCGCCCACTTTCGCCGGGTCAGGGGCTCAGCCTTGACGAACAGCACTGTCAGGATCGCCGCAAAAATCGGGGTGGCCCCATTGCAGATCGCGCTCACCGCCGAGGGCAAACGCGGTGCGGCATAGGCAAAACAGAAAAACGGCAGGGTCATGGATATGGCCGCCGAGCCGGAATACCAGACCCATGGCGAGTCCTTTTTGAATGACAGCGGCGGAAATGTCTCGCGGGTAAAGGGCCAGCAGAGCATCAGGATCAGGGCCGCCATCCACAAGCGCCCCGTGGCCACCCACATGGGGCCGATACTCAGGGTCGCAATCTTCAGCAGGGCAAACGAAGAGCCCCACAACATCACAAGCGCGGCCAAAACAGCCCAGGACAAAGGATCGGCAAGTTTAATGCGAGGCATAAGGTGTCTTTCAGCGGATCACTGGATCCTCAAGCCTGAATACGGTTTCAGAACGCCGTTGTCTTCGCGGAAATTGCGCCTGGTTCCCGGCTTGCATCCGAACCCGGAATATGCGAGCGCCAAGAGGCCTGTGAGCCACAGGCGATTGCCCCCTTCTCCCCGGGAGTGCTCTATGTCTTCATCGTCTTTACTGGATTCGGTTCCGTCTCAGGCGGGTCTTCGCGCGCGTCCGGTGCGTTATCCCGAGCGCCCGTGGTTTTCGTCTGGACCGACGGCCAAACGGCCGGGTTGGAGTCTCGACGCTCTATCCTCAGCGCGGTTGGGGCGCAGCAATCGCTCAACCTCGACCGTGGGGCGGTTGAACGAAGCCCTCGATTTGACCCGCGATATCCTTCAGGTCCCGGATGACTATGCCGTGACCTTTGTCCCGGGGTCTGACACGGGGGCCTTTGAGGCCGCCCTCTGGAATCTATTGGGACCGCGTCCGGTGCAGGTGTTGAGCTTTGAGAATTTCAGCCAGCTCTGGGCCACCGACACGCGCGACCATCTGGGCATCAATCCTGAAATCCTCAGCGCGCCCTATGGGGCCTTGCCGGACCTCGGCCAGATTAATCCTGAGGCCGATTTGGTGTTTGCCTGGAATGGCACCACGGCGGGGGTCAAGGTCCCCAATGGCGATTTCATTGCGGCGGACCGAGGCGGCCTGACCCTGTGTGATGCGACCTCGGCAACCTTCTCCATGGATCTGCCTTGGGACAAGCTTGATGTCGTCACCTTCTCCTTCCAAAAGGCGCTGGGGGGCGAAGCGGGAATCGGGGCGCTGATCCTGTCACCGCGCGCGGTGGCCCGGCTCGACAGCCATACCCCGTCTTGGCCGATCCCTAAGGTGTTGCGCCTGAAAAAAGGCGACAAGGCGGACCGTGCGATTTTGGCGGGTGATGCCATCAACACCTATTCGTTTCTGGTGATTGAGGACTATATCGACGCCCTGCGTTGGGCCGGGCGGATCGGTGGGCTAGACGCCCTGATCGGGCGCACCGAAGCCAATGCGGCTGTGCTCGAAGATTGGATCGAGCGCACCCCGTGGATCGACTATCTCGCAGTCGATCCAGCCACGCGCTCGACCACTTCGGTCTGCCTAACCTTTACGGATCCAATCGTTACGGCTCGCTCAGCTGAGGATCAGGCGGCGTTCGTCAAGGCGTTCTGTACCCTTCTGGAGCGCGAACAGGCGGCGTTTGATATCTCTGGCTATCGCGCGGCCCCGCCGGGTCTGCGCATCTGGTGCGGCTGTACGGTCGATGCTGAGGATCTGCGCGCCCTGACCCCCTGGCTGGAATGGGCTTGGTCCCAGATGCTGTTGGACCAGCCTGTGACGCCCTCTGATCTTTAAGCGACACAAAACGGTCAAACAGACAGGCGACAGACGGCTTCAACTGGTCTATAGGCTCGAACCGCACAAATTGCGGGAGTTCTGAATTGGCCAATGTGACCGTGGTCGGCGCCCAGTGGGGCGACGAAGGCAAAGGGAAAATCGTCGACTGGTTGTCGAACCGGGCGGATGTCGTGGTCCGCTTTCAGGGGGGACACAATGCGGGCCATACGCTCGTCGTCGGCGATCAGGTCTATAAGCTCTCCCTGCTGCCGTCGGGTGTGGTCCAGGGCAAATTGTCGGTGATCGGTAATGGGGTTGTGATCGACCCTTGGGCGCTGTTCGACGAGATTTCCCGCATCGAATCCCAAGGGGTTAAGATTTCCCCGGATCTGCTGGCGGTCGCGGAAAATGCCTGTCTTATTCTGCCGCTGCACCGGGATCTTGATGGTGCGCGCGAAGCCGCTGCGGGAGCCAACAAGATCGGCACCACCGGGCGTGGCATCGGTCCGGCGTACGAAGACAAGGTGGGCCGCCGGGCTATCCGTGTGGCCGATCTGGCCGATCTCGATAATCTCCAGTCCAAGATTGAGCGGCTGCTGACCCACCACAATGCCTTGCGTCGGGGCCTAGGTCTGGCCGAGACCGATGGACAGTCGCTGATTGAAGACCTGAAGGCGATTGCGCCGCGTCTGCTGCCTTATGTCCGCCCTGTCTGGCGCGTGCTCGAAGAAGCCCGCCAAAAAGGTCGTCGTATCCTGTTTGAAGGGGCACAAGGCGCGCTGCTCGATATCGACCACGGCACCTATCCGTTCGTGACTTCGTCCAATACCGTCGCCGGACAGGCCGCAGCGGGGTCTGGCCTTGGCGCGCGCTCGGTGGGCTATGTGTTGGGAATCCTCAAGGCCTATACCACCCGCGTGGGCTCCGGTCCGTTCCCGACCGAGCTGTTTGACGACACAGGCAAGCATATTGCCGAGCGGGGCCACGAGTTTGGCACCGTCACGGGTCGTGCCCGCCGCGTGGGCTGGCTGGATGCCGTGCTGGCGCGCCAGTCGATTGCCGTCAATGGCATTGACGGGGTCGCCCTGACCAAGCTCGACATTCTCGATGGACTGCCCGAGCTCAAGATCTGCACCGGCTACCGCATCGGCGACCGGGCGCTGGACTATATGCCGGCTGGGTTCTCTGCCCAGCAAGGGATTGAGCCGGTTTATGAATATCTCGAAGGCTGGAGCGAAAGCACCAAAGGCGCTCGCTCGTGGGTCGATCTGCCTGGCAATGCCGTGAAATATGTCCGCCGCATCGAAGAGCTGATCGGTGCGCCGGTGGCCTTGTTATCCACCAGCCCCGAGCGTGAGGATACCATCCTCATGCGCGATCCTTTCCAAGACTGAGCTTGCGGCAAATCGGCCTTGCTTGAGCGGGGCCGGTAAAAAATCCTAGGTTTAGGGCTAGGGCGTCAAGCGGATATTTACGAACGCAGCGTATCTTCGTTCGCAAGATCCGGAGACCCGCCCTGTGTTTGCCATTGATCCAAAGCTGATTGCGCGCCTTGCCCCAGGGCTGAGACGCGTCTTGATCGTGGATCCCAACCCTGCGACGGCGCGCCTGCTTGGCGACTTGCTGAAGTCGCTCGGGGCGCGCGAAGTGCTGGTCGAGGGTGACGAGCGGGCCGCCTATGATCTTTGCCGCGACTTTGAACCGCAAATTTTGTTTGTGGACTACGTCGGTCCGCATCTGGATGGCCCAGCTTTTGTCCGCAAGCTGCGCCGCAGCCACCTTCAGTGCCGCAAGTCGCCCGTGGTGCTTGTCAGCGCGGTCGCAACCGCTGAGTCGATTAAGGCGGCCCGCGATTCGGGCGTGCATGAATACCTGCGCAAGCCCTATACCGCAGGGGACCTCCTCAAGCGGGTCGAAGTGGTTGTCCTCAAGCCCCGCAACTGGGTTGAAGCGGTCGCCTATATCGGCCCGGATCGCCGCCGCTTTAACAGCGCCGACTATCAGGGGCCGCGCAAGCGTAAGCTAGACTCTGGCAAAGGCCAGACCAGTCCCTTGGAACAGAGTGTCCGGATCCTGAAGGCGGCTGTTGAAGCCTTCCATATCGACCGGGATCAGGCCATTCGCGCCATGACAGCGCAGATCCCTGTCCTGCGCCAAGGATCGGCGTCCTTAAGGAATGCCCAGTTCCATGAAGCGGCGACCATGATCGCTTTCGAACTCGCCAGCCCAAAACCCTCACAGGAGGTTCTGATTCCCCCTGTGATGGCTTTGGTGCGCATTATGGGGATCGAGACCGCCAAGTCCGAGCCGAAATCCGACCAGCCTCTCAGCATCGCCATCTGACGCATTGCCCCACGAACAGTTTTTTCCCGGATTCGTGTCCGGATTGTTTCGCAACGCAATAAAACGCGTTACAAGGGCAAAAACCGAGGGTTAAGGATGTTGGTTGCTGCACGACTTCGCGCACTTCGCCTGCGCCAGGGCAAAACGCTGGATCAAATCGCCGGTCAGGCCGGGATCGGCAAGGCGCACCTGTCCCGACTGGAACGGGGCGAAAAAACCGCATCAATTGCGACGCTGACGGCCTTGGCTCAGGCGCTGGATGTACCCGTTAGCGGCCTGTTCGGCGATGAGGCGGCCGAGGGCGAGGTGCTGATTTCCCGGGCCTCCCAACGCGGGGCACCGCGCGTGGGGCAATTTCAGCCCATGGCCCTAGGGCATTACCTCAAGGTCTATTTGTTGGAACCCGACAGCGCGTTTGCCGAAGATACGGGGGCCGAGCATCCCGGCGAAGAGGGACTGGTTGTCCTTAAGGGGCAAATCGAAATCCAGATTGCCGACAAGGTCCACAGCCTCGCAGCGGGGGATAACATCCTCTATAACGCCAGCCTGCCTAAGCGTCTGCGACGTGTGACGGAGGGGGCGCGGGTTCTGGTCATGGTGGCGGCCAGCGAGGCTCAGTCACAATCCGCATGAACACCTTGAGGCCCTAAGACCCTCTCGGATGCTCTAAACTCTGAATGATATGGCTGGCGAGCATGTCCGCCGGTCGTGATAGGCTGTCACGCTTCAGCAAGGCAATTTCGGCATCCGCCAGAGCGGGCAGCCCTAGATCCTGCCGACACGCCGCGATCCCATCTGGCAACATGTTTGCTGGAAGAATACTGATCCCGAGGCCCGCTTGGACGGCGGCAATCGTCCCGGCCAGGCTGGGGCTTGTGTAGCTGATCCGCCAGGGCATTCCCGCCTTGTCGAGCGCCTCCAAGGCCCGCGCCCGATAGATACAAGGCTGCGGGGATAGCACGAGGGGGAGGGGCGTCTCTGGCTGAAGCCGTTCTGCGGCAGCCCAGACCAGCGCCTCCCGCCAGACCATCTGACCGCCCACGAGGGCGCGCGGATCCTGTTTGATCAGCACGATGTCATAGGCATCTTGCCGGAACCCCTCGATCAAATTCAGTGTCAGGTCACAGGCCACATTCAACTGCACGCGCGGGTGATCTTGACGAAACCGGGCCAGAACACGGGGTAGATAGTGGGTGGCAAAGTCCTCGGGGGTGCCCAGCCGGATTTCCCCGGTGATATCCGGTTCCTTGAGCAGGCTGATCAGATCGTTCTGAATTTGAAGCATTTTTTGCGCATGGCTGACAAACACTTCACCCGCCTCGGTCGGCCGAACCCGCCGCCCTTCCCGATTGAACAGGTTAACCCCGAGCCGGGTTTCCAGTTTCTGGACTTGAAGGCTAAGGGCAGACTGGCTGCGTCCGATGCGGACGGCGGCCTGGGTGAAGCTGCCGGTTTCCGCAATGGCGACCACACAGCGCAGGGTGAGGGTGTCGAGATCAAGCATAAAATCAGTTTTGCAAATCTAAAAAATAAAATCAATCAATTTTACTCATTGAATCTGGAGGCGTAAGACCCCCCTCACGACACATTGCGTACCGACTGAGGCTTACATGGATCTTATCTCGCTCATTCTTCAGAACCTTCTCTCTCCCGCCCTATTGTTTTTTGCTTTGGGCATTCTGGCGGGGGTGGTCCGTTCGGATCTGGAGATTCCCCAAAGTATCAGCCGTTATCTGTCGATCTTTTTGATGATGGCGATCGGCCTCAAGGGGGGCGTAGCGTTTGCCAATACACCAGAGTTTACCGCAGAGGTGCTCTGGACAGTCCTGGCGGGGTTGGTTCTCGGATTTCTCCAGCCCGTTCTGGGCTTTGTCTTGTTACGCCTGACGACCCGCATTGACCGGCCCACGGCTGCGGCGGTAGCGGCACATTATGGCTCGATCAGTATTGTCACCTTTGCCACGGCGGTGTCGTTCCTGGGCGTCAATTCGGTGATCTATGCGGGCTATATCGTGGCAGTGGTGGCGTTGATGGAGGCCCCAGCCATCCTCTCTGGCCTCTATTTGGCCCGCCGCAATCCTGGGCAAAAGGCCTTGGCGACGGGGGCCGTCGGGGCGGCCGTGACCCCGGACGTCGCGCTCAATGCGGATCTGATGCCCGCGTCAAAGCCCGCTTTTTCGGGTAAGCTTCTGCACGAAGTGCTGACCAATGGCGCCATTTTCCTGTTGGTCGGGACGTTCCTGATCGGCTGGATCATTGGCCAACCGGGGCTGGACAAGCTCGAAGGCTTTGTGGTGACCCCCTTCCAGGGTGTCCTGTGCCTGTTCCTGCTCGACATGGGGCTGGTGGTTGCTCGCAACCTTGGCCAGTTGCGCCAGTTCACCCTGTCGCTGGTCGCGTTCGGCCTCTACATGCCGTTGATTGGCGCAGCGGTGGGTTTGGCCATGGCGCGGCTGATTGGCTTGGATGTGGGCACCGGCACCTTGTTTGCGGTCCTCTGCGCCAGCGCGTCCTATATTGCGGTGCCAGCGGCCATGCGCATGGCCCTGCCTGAGGCCAAGGCCGCGATCTATCTGCCGATGTCGCTGGCCATCACCTTTCCGTTCAATATCGTCGCCGGGATCCCGCTTTATTATGCGGGGGCCAAGGCCTTACTCGGCTAAGATCCGTCGCAGCGTCAGGTCAAGCTGCCTTAAGGGCCTTGGCCTGACGGGCAAGCTCGGTGATCCCGGCCCAGTCCCCGGCCTCCATCTTGTCCTTGGGGGCAACCCAAGCCCCGCCCACGCAAAGCACGTTCGGCAGAGCGAGATAGGTCGGGGCTGACCCTAAGCTGATCCCGCCGGTGGGGCAAAACTTGACCCCGCCAAAGGGGCCTGCCAGTGCTTTCAGGGCCGGTGCGCCGCCCACATTTTCTGCCGGGAAAAACTTGAACCGATTGAGGCCCAACTCCAGCCCGCCCATGATTTCCCCGGCGGTAGACACCCCGGGCAACAAGGCCACATCGAGGGCCTGACAGGCTTGGGCCAGTTGCGGCGTCAAGCCTGGCGACACCAGAAACTCGGACCCGGCCTCGCGCGCCCGTTCGGCGTCACCCGCATTCAGGACCGTCCCAGCCCCGACCACAGCCCCCTCGACTTCGCGCGCCATCAGCCGGATCGCCTCTAGCGCCACAGGGGTGCGTAAGGTCACCTCAAGAACATTCAGGCCCCCGGCCACCAGCGCCCGTCCGAGCGGCTCAGCATGTTCGATCCGGTCGATCACGATCACCGGGATCACAGTGGCCGAAGTCATCAGGGCATCAAGGTCGCGGGCCATCGGTCTCTCCGGGAAAGGTCTTGTCTCAGAAATCAAAAAACACAGAGGCCCCGGCTTCGGCAAGCCCGGATGCCTTACGGAATACGCCAAATAGCTC
>DAITMY010000049.1:0-10895 GCA_036834925.1 Asticcacaulis sp. | reverse complement strand
CCAATACGATCCAGATTCACACTGTGACGATCTTCCGCAATGGCCAAGCCATTGAAATGCTTCCGGGCCTGACCTTCTCGGATGGTCAGCGGACCGAGGGCAGCGGGGATCTGCCCGGCGACTTTTTGGTCCGCTCGACCGCCTATGTGCCCGGCCTCGAGGTGGGGGACGAGCTGGAACTCTCGATGACCATTAGCCATCGTGAGCCCAATGTGCGCCACACCAGCAACGGCATTCTGACCGGTCGTGAGTCCCCGCTGCCCCACGACAGCCGCCTTCGCCTGTCCTGGCCCATCACCCTGCCGCTGAACTGGAGTGTTTCGCGGGATTTGACGGTGTCGGCCCCGGTCCAGCGCGGCGCGGACTATGATCTGACCCTGACCGTGCCCAGCACGCCGAAGCCGAAAATCGAAACCGCGCCGCCGCGCTATAACATCACGAACCAGCTGTCCTACAGCGCCTACAAGGACTGGGCCGAGCTTTCGGCGGCGTTCTATCCGCACTATGCGGCGGCCCTCGATCTCGAGAAAAACTCGCCCCTGCGTCTTGAGGTCCAGAAGATCCGGGCCCTGTCTGACGATCCGCTGATCCAGGCGTCTGAAGCACTCAAACTGGTCCAGGACAAGATCCGCTATGTGAATATCGCCCTGAACGGGGGCAATATCATTCCGCCGCGCGCGGACAGCGTGTTTGCCCGTCGCTATGGCGATTGTAAGGGCAAGTCGGTGCTGCTGGCGGCCCTGCTCAAGGAGCTGGGGATCAAGGCCGAGCTGGTCCTGGTTTCGACCGAAAGCGGAGACAGCCTTGCCACCAGTCTTCCGCTGATTGCCGCCTTTAATCACGTGGTTGTCCGCGCTGAAATCAAGGGTCAAAGCTATTGGCTTGACGGGACGCGGATCGGCGAACGCCACCTGCTGACCTTGGATGCCAACAGCTTCCGCCATGGCTTGCCGCTGCGGGCTGCCGGAGCCGCCCTGATGGCGGTCGAGCCCCAGGGCAGTCAGCTTCCGGATTTCAGCTATGACATCCAGGTCGATGCCGCCAATGGGGCCCGCAATGCCCAGGTCGAGCACACCATGGATGTGCGCAATACCTATGCACGGCTGATGACCTATGTGCTGGCGACGGCCGAAGAGGACAAGAAAAAAGAGCTGGTCGGTCAGCTGTTCTCGATGGCTGGCTCCTGGGTCAAAAACCGCAGCGTTTCCTGGTCTTACAACGAACCGAACAATCGTCTGACCTTGACGATGAAGGGCCAGGGTGACCTTCCGGTCGAGACGCCCGTACGGGGTCTGTTCCGGGTTGGGGTCGACGGCATGACCCTGAAGGCACCGGATGTGCTGAGCCACTCCGGTCCGGCGGATAAGTCCATTCCCATGTTGCAGTCGTTCCCGGAAATGAGCCGTGCCTATTCCACAGTACGGTTCCCAGTGGCCCCGACCAGCGGCGGCTGGATGGTTGCGTTTGGCGATCTGAGCGCCACCGTCGACCAAACCCGCTATGTCCGCGACGTGAGCTTTGACTTCAAAAACCGTAAACTGAAAGCCATCGTCAGCTCTCGCAATCTGACCCCGGAAATCACACACGAAGATATCCAGAACAGCCTAAAAGCGCGTGGAGACTTCGACAAGACGGAAGCCTCTCTCTTGAGCAGCGACCAGATCAGTGTTGAGAGCTTGTTGACAGAAGCCCTCAAACGCGGGGCACAGGCCGGCATTCCGCTGCCCAGCCTGCTTTATCTGGTCTATGTCGATGCGGACAAAGGCGGCGCTGAAACCCTCAAGAAAAGCCTTCAGGCCCGATTGAACAAGGAGTTCCCGGACGCGGTCCAGACCCAGATCGTCAATCTGATTGCTTTTGTGGACGCGGAAAACTTCAACGCCGCCCTGCCGATTGCACAGAAACTGTTAGCCGCAGACAAGAATGAGTCGCTGTTTAAAGCCACGGCCAGTCTGCAGATGCAGGTTGCGCGCCTGATGGATGCACAGGCCACCCTTTCAGCGGGTCTGGCCCAGTTCCCAACCTCGACGGAACTGCTGGCGCTCAAAAGCCAGAACAGCAGCCAGCTTGGCCAGTATGAAGATGCTCTGGTGCACATCGACAAGGCGATGATGCTGGCCCCGGACGATCTGAACCTCGCTGTCGTCAAGGCCGACGTGCTGCTAAGCCTCGGGCGCCTGTCCGACTCGGCTCAGGTTGCCCAAAAAGCGCTTCGGTCCGAACCCAATCACACGGGGGCATTGGTACGCCGTGCAGAGTATTTCCTCGCCAGCGGCCTTGCGGACTTGGCGGCTGAAGATCTGCGCGAGGCCTTGCGCATGGCCGGGGAAAGCCCCTTCCTGCAACAGCGGCAGGTTTCGGCGCTGATCCTCAAGGGAGAGTTGGCCGAGGCCCAGACCCTGTCCGAGCGCTATGCCCGGCACTCTGCGGACAAAAACAGCCTTCTGAATTACTGTGCGACCTTGCTGATGCTCAATCCTTCACCAGAAGGGGCGAAGCCGGTTTGCCAGCAAGCGACCCAATCCGCTAAACCGGACATGCCCCCTCCGGCAGAACTCGGCTATCTGGCCCTGCGTGAGGGCAAGATCCAGGACGCCGCGGCCGTGTTTGATCACATTCTCGCACTCCGCCCTCAGGAGGTGAAGGCCCTATACGGTCGTAGCCTGATCCGGGCCCAAGCGGGCGATACGGCTGGCGCGGATCTGGATCGTCAACAGGCCAAACGCGCGGATGCCGTTCTGTTTCGGGTTCTAACCCAAGTCTGGCCGAAGCTCTGAGTGAAGCCGATCGACTGAGAGGGGGGATACGGCAGGCGCAGAGGTAGATCGGCGACCCGCCAAACGCTCAGGCCCCATCATCTTCCAACTGCTGAAGACCATCTGGCCGAATTAAGGGCTATGCGCCCAAAAACAAAACAGGCCCGGAGCTTGCGGCTCCGGACCTGTTTCACGTTTGTATCCGCAGGCAGGCGGACATTGCCTTATTGGGAGTTCAAGTTTTATCCGCGCGTTCAGGGCACAAGGTTTTTCAGATAAACCCCGTAATCATTTTTCGCATACCGACGCGCCCGCGCTAACATGGCTTCGTTATCGATCCAGCCCATCTGAAACGCGACCTCATCCGGCGATCCAACCTGTTGCCCTTGGCGTTCCGTCAAGGTGCGCACGAAGTTCCCGGCATCCAGCAAGGAGGCATGGGTCCCCGTGTCAAGCCACGCAAAGCCGCGCCCCATCAGTTGGACAGACAGGGCTTGGTCATGAAGGTAGCTTTCGAGCAAGGATGTAATTTCCAGCTCCCCCCGCTCTGAAGGCTTGACTGCGCGGGCACGATCCGGGGCCGTGCCATCCACAAAATAAAGTCCGGTCACGGCATAATTTGATGGCGGCACAGGTGGCTTTTCAATGATGGCGCGAACCGCGCCGCCTTCGGCAAAATCCACAACGCCATAGCGCTCGGGATCGGCCACATGATAGCCGAACACCGTCGCCCCGGTTTCAGCCTCACCGGCAGACCTGAGCAAGAGCGGTAAACCGTGGCCAAAAAAGATATTGTCCCCAAGCACCATCGTTGACGGCGCGCCGTTCAAAAAGGACTCCGCCAAGATAAAGGCCTGGGCTAGGCCGTCAGGACTGGGTTGGATTGTATAAGACAAGGCTATACCCCATTGGCTCCCGTCGCCGAGCGTGCGCTGGAACTGCTCCTGATCCTGAGGGGTTGTGATGATCAAGATGTCCCGAATACCGGCCAGCATCAGCACGGTAAGGGGATAATAGATCATTGGCTTGTCATAGATCGGCAAGAGCTGCTTGGACACACCCAGGGTCACAGGATAGAGCCGGGTCCCCGATCCCCCCGCCAGAATAATGCCTTTACGCGTGCTCATGATCCGCCCCCTGTGGATGAACAATTTTCGGTAATGCCGCCCGCCAATCTGGTCGGGTAATACCAAACGCCGTCTCGAGTGACTGGCAATCCAATCTGGAATTTAAAGGCCGCTGCGCCGGTGTCGGATAGGCCGAAGAGGGGATCGGCGTTACGGAAACTGATCGCCCTGCACAGGCAAAAATGGTCGTTGCAAAGTCAGCCCAGCTGGCATCGGGCGCGCCGCTAAAATGATACAGCCCCGCCTTTTCAGGGGCTTGACTAAGTTGCGTAGCGATCTCGAGGCATGCTGCAGCAATCGCGGCCGCGGGGGTCGGACCGCCGATCTGGTCGGCCACAACGTTCAAGGCGTCACGCGTTTCGGACAGACGCAGCATGGTTTTGACGAAATTACTGCCCGTTTCCGAAAACACCCAAGAGGTCCGAAGGATCGCCCAGCGCCCCCCCGCTGCCATGACGCCTTCTTCTCCGGCGCGTTTGGACCGGCCATAGGCATTCAATGGCGAGACCGGATCTTCAGGTCGCCAAGGCGTGATCCCCGATCCGGGAAAGACGTAATCCGTGGAAATATGGACAAACGGGATATCGGACGCGGCACAGGCCAAGGCCATGGCCGTCGGGGCTGTGGCATTGATCACGGTCGCCAGCGCCTCTTCGTCCTCGGCCCGATCCACAGCCGTATAGGCGGCCGCATTGATGACAGCATGCGGTGCACGAGCACGGATCACTTCGGCACAAGACTCGGGTTGGGAAAGATCGCCGACGTCGCGGCCAATATAGTCAACCGGCCCATAGGCCCCACTGTCCGTCAGCGCACGCAACGCACAGGCCACTTGCCCCGTTCGTCCAAACACCAACAACGTCATGACGCGTCCTTTTTTGTATCCGTTCCCAAGCGCCGCCCTACACCCTCACGATCCAACAAGGGCTGCCACCATTCGGGATGGTCCAGATACCAGCGCACCGTGCGCTCCAACCCCTCTTCGACTGTGACCGACGGTTTCCAACCCAGTTCAGAGCGGATCCGGCTGGGGTCAATGGCATAACGGGCATCATGGCCCGGACGGTCGGTCACAAAGGTAATCTGATCCGCATAGGACCCGCCCTTGGCACGTGGCTGAAGCCGGTCAAGTAGTCCACATAGGGTGGTGACGAGTTGCAAATTGGTGCGCTCGTTCTCGCCGCCGATCGCATAGCTGCGACCATTGCGGCCCTTGTCCAGAACCAAAAGCAAGGCCTCGGCATGGTCCTCGACATAGAGCCAATCCCGCACATTCGAGCCATCGCCATAGATGGGCAAAGGCTTACCGGCCAAGGCATTCAGTATAATCACCGGAATAAGCTTTTCCGGAAAATGATACGGGCCATAGTTATTCGAACAGTTGGTCAAAACGACAGGCAGACCATAGGTTTCATGCCAAGCCCGCACCAAATGATCTGAACTGGCTTTAGACGCAGAATAGGGACTGCGGGGGTCATAGGGCGTGTCTTCGGTAAATTTTACCGACGGATCGGCCGGGAGCGTTCCAAACACTTCGTCTGTACTGATATGCTGAAACCGAAACGTCTCTGGACTTCCCTTGCTAATCCAATAGGCCCGCGACGCCTCCAGCATATTGAAGGTGCCGGTAATATTGGTCGCAATAAAATCGCCCGGACCATCAATCGAGCGATCCACATGGCTTTCCGCCGCCAGGTGCAAGACCGCATCCGGTTGATGGGTCGCAAAAATTCGGTCCAGCGCGTCGCGGTCACGAATATCAGCGTGTTCGAAGTGATAGGCCGGGCTATCCGCCACAGGCGCCACATTGGCAAGGCATGCGGCGTAGGTCAGGGCATCCAGATTGACAACCTCATGCCCCTTATTGATCGCCGAGCGAACCACCGCGGAGCCGATAAATCCGGCCCCGCCGGTAATCAAGAGCTTCATTGTCCCGTCTCCAGGGTAAAGGGCGATTCAAAGGCGTCAAACCCGGCGGCGGCATTGTCCTTATCCGAGACAACCGGTTCGCCGTCTATAGGCCAGTCAATCCCCAGACTGGACCAATGGACACAGCCCTCAGAGGCCGGGACGTAATAATCCGTGCACTTGTACTGAACTTCGGTGTCATCCGTCAGGGTCTGAAACCCGTGCAAAAAGCCCTTAGGGACCAGCAATTGCTGACCTTTTTCTGCACACAAGGTCACGCCAGTCCAGTGGCCATAGGTCGAGGAGCCACGACGGATATCCACGGCGACATCGAAAATAGCACCGCGCGTGCAGCGTACCAGCTTATCTTGCGCATAGGGCGGCGCTTGGAAATGCATGCCACGCAAGGTCCCCCGTCGCCCAGAAAGCGAATGGTTGTCTTGGACAAAGTCCAGATCCACACCGTGTGCCAATAGAGTTTTTCGGCTCCAGGTTTCAACGAACCAGCCGCGCGCATCGCCGAAGCGGCGGGGGGTCAACAGTTGGACACCCGATAGGGTCGTCATCTCGATTTGCATGGTGAACTCATGAAAAAGACAGCGAAAAAGACTAAAAGCGGCAAACGGATGGGCGTGCCCATTAGAGTCTCGGCCTGACCTTTAAATCAAACTTTTCAGAAACTCTGCAATGCGCGGACCTTGGGCACGAAGAGAATAGATCTGTTCAACCCGCTGACGCCCCATACGGCCCATAGCCCGACGACGATCCGGGTCGGATTTCAGAGTCCGAATAGCCGCACGCCACGCCGCGTCGCTATCCGCCAGAAAGCCGGTCTGGCCCTCAGAGACAATATCCACATTGACCCCGACAGGGGAGGCAATCACCGGCAAGCCACAGGCCATGTATTGGATGAGTTTATACCCGCATTTTCCGCGCTCCCACGGATCGTCCATCAAGGGCATAATTCCAACATTCATCTGCTGGATTGCGGATATTTCTTCGGCTTCTGACCACGGAATATAAGTAAAAGCGCCCTCCGTCGCGGGCTGCATACGGGCCCCGACCAAAAGAAACTCAACCCCCTCATCTTTGGCCAAGGTCGAAAAAAACGCCATGCGCGGGAGACCGTAACGTGCCCAAGTATGAGGCGTTCCGATCCAACCGATTTGAAGCGGGCGATCATGACGTGTGTCAGTCGACGGCTGATAGAGATCTGAGTCCACCACCGTCGGAACCTGTTCAACCCGTACCGCCCCGGCGCGCCGCGCACGAGCCGCCAAATACGGATTGCCCGCCATGACTAAGGCAGAGGCCTTCATAACCGCATCGATCTTAGTCGACAAAAGAGTGCGAACTAAAGCATTCCGGCTCAGATCATAGTTGTGAAAGATCGCATCGTCGTAATCGGTGACAATTGGGGTGCGCTTGTCAAAAAGCTGCTTTTCCAAAGCCCACGGAACCCACGGCAGGGCTTCTTTTTCAATCCAGATCAGGTCGGCTGTACGGGTGGCCCAAGCCAGTGACATTCGCCGGGCATAGGCCCCGAGGATCTGTGCCGGATTGCGACGACCCGCATAGAGATTTTGGATATAGGCATCGTCAAACAGGGGCGCGACGTGAAGCTCAAAACCCTCTGCTTGTAGCATTGGCAAATACTGTAAGGTTCGTAAGCGAGATGAGGCCCCAAGACGTGAATATTTGGTCAGAATATGAAGCTTCATACGCGCCCCCATGTCGGGATTTCTGAGTTTGTCTTGGAAGACAAAGGTTACTATGGCCGCAATTGCAGGGCCCATTGCCAAAGCATGCCATAGCCTCGGAACAGATCCTTTATCTCGCGCGCTCGTCCGCGCAGCACAAGAAACGCGAGACGGGTCAAAGGCTCTATACCCAGCGTCGCCGCTCGAACCGCAAAGGCCGAGACAGGATCAAAATGCTTGGCCGCGTATTGAATTCGACTTCTCAATGAATAGAATAGCCGGTGGGCTTTTACCTGCTCAGATACGCCACCGCCCTTATGATAAGCCGAGGCACCCGACAAATAATAGGATGAAAATCCGATTTGTTTGGCTCTAACTGAAAAATCTAAGTCTTCGAGATAGACAAAAAAACGTTCATCAAAACCTTTCAGGCGATTAAAGAGGTTGCGCCGCACAAAAAAGAATGCGCCCATAACATGGTCGACAATGCGGCTATCCCCATGATCCCAATCCTTACAGTGTAGATCCAATTTGGGAAGCAAAGTAATCAAGCCGAATGATTTCACAAGCCAATTTGAAGGCTTGGGCACTCGGGCACAGGTTCTTTGTACAGAGCCCGATTCATCGACAAGTTGGACGCCCAAAATGCCAATTGTCTGATTCATTGGGTTTTCAAGATGGGATATCGCGTAAGTTAGAGAGCCCGGAAACAAGGCCGCATCGGGGTTGAGGAACAGAACATAGGGGCTATCCCCCCGCTTCGCACCGCGATTGCAGGCCACGCCGAAACCAAGGTTGGCCCCAGCCCGGACCAGATCGACATCGGTCGCGTCCGCTAGAAAATCCAGCGAGGCATCAGACGACCCGTTGTCGATGACCGTGCACCTTCCGACCCAGCCCTCGCCGTATTTACGCACCGACTCGATACAGGCCTCAAGCTGATCGCCCGAGTTCCAATTAACAATGACGATATCGACTTTCATGATTTAACCAATAATTTGACGCGTCATGGCCGAATATAGGCTCCAACCCGCAAGGCTTAAGGCCACCGCATTTTGACCCATTGAAATCAAATCACCCTCTTTTTTGAAGGCAATTGGCAACAAAAATACCCACAGCATTTCTTTTAATCTGTGGGCCATCACTGGCGAGAACTGGAACGAAACGAACAGAAACATTCCCGCCAAAGCCAATAATAAGGCTGTCTTTTTAGGCCTATCCAAGGATTTAAATCTGTAAAGTAATATCGCAATCAAAACAAAAGTTAAAATGTTGGCGCCAGAAAATAAATTTGCGGATTGCTTATCGATGTTTGCGACATAACCACCAATCAAAGGATTATATGACGATACCAAACCAATAAAATTATTAAAGAATACCCCCAATGACAAAGACCCAACAGCAATTATACTTATGCCTATAAATAAATTTCGATCTGAAAAATAATGACCCCCGATAATAAGAGGTACAAGGACTATCGAAGACGTATGAAAGCTAAAGGCTAAGGCCATCATCCCGCCAAACAGCCCCCATCGCCCCTTGAAATAGGACTCAGTGCCGATCAAGACAAAAGCTAGGGCGACAGCTAAACGCAATTGCGTATAATCATGCAAAGGATAAAAAACGCAAAGATAGAATATGACAACAAACCAAGGCCTTGAATAGTTTTTGAATATTAAAAACTTCACAGACAGGGCAAAAGTTGCCAGCATGGAAAAAAATACGGGAAAACTTAGTCCCAAGCCAAACTTTGATATCCAGGATACAATCATATACCCCGGCTCAAAGCGATAATATTCAAAAGACTCCACAGGGCGCATTATTCTATAGACATACTCATATGCCAAATAGTCCCGGCCATCACCAAACAAGCGAAAGCCAGATGCAAATCCAAAAAATACAGCCGCAGCAATAAAAAATAAAACAAATACGCTGTTATTTTTCAGCGTAATTGGATTTAATTTTAAGTTGCTTATATTTGATTGCGTCATTCAAAGTAATTTCTACTTAATCTTGGAATTGTCGTATGAACTTAAGGGCGACTTGATCCCAACCCAAATTTTGAGCCACTTCGTCTCGCGCGAGCGAAACTCTTTTCAACCTCTCCGACTCATCACTGTTCAGAAGCGCCTGCAACGCAGTCGCTACCGACTCTATTGTTGGCTCTTTTGCATACCATGTGTTTGCCTCATTACCCGGAAAGTAACCCGTTTGCACAACGGGAGTCCCACACGCCATAGCCTCAATCAAGGGATAATGCGGGGCACCGTGCTGTGAATAACAAGACACAATCAACACATCTACGGATCGATAAAAGTCTGCAAGTTCGACATCATTTTTAATTTCTATAATTTTTATATCATCTGACTTTTCAACATTTCCAAATGCGACATGCATTTGCAATCTTGAATCAGACTGCTTCACGTGTCTGTAAGCAGCCAAGGCGGTTGCCGTTCCTTTGTAGGGCTCACTTCGACCAATAGTTCCCAATATGATGTCATCTTTACAATCCCAGCTTTGACTTTCTGATTTTTGATAAAAAACAGACAAATCGATGCCCGGAGGTATGACTGCCAATGGCTTTACGCTAGACTTAGAATATGTATTCGCGTTTGCAATTTGCTTTAAACCAAAGAAATATGATAGGTGTGCCATGATATGCTTTATAGGAGCCTTCCGAAAAGGATAATAATCAGGCTCAAAAGCTTGTATATAATAAAACTTTTTTGGGTTGCTATAATTTGCAAATTTAACTGGCCAAGCTGTTAAGCAATGATTAGCCAACACTACATCATATTCTGAACCACACGCTGACAAACCCGCCCAAAGGCTAAGTACATTGTCTACCCCTTTGCCTTTACGACCCTGAACTGGGGCATCTCGCAAACCGCTACGATCACAATACCGTACACGCGCTTGTGTCGGAAAATAGGGCGGACCAGATGTCACGGGAACCAAAAAATCGCATTCATGTCCAAGGCGAGTCCAAGCATTTGCCAATTCGGACAAGACTCTATAACCACCTTGCCGCGCAAATCCAAGAATTGGTATAAGTATCTTCATCGTTCATTTCCAAACATATTAAAACATTGAATCATTCAAAATTTGAATGAACTCTAGACAATCAGACTTTACAGTTAAAAGTATAGCATTATCACGAGCCTAGTAATTAGGAAGCAAATCAAGACCTCACCAACTTCAAAGCCTTCGCCAGCCGCACCAATCGATCCGGCAAAGCCGCGGCCTCAGACAAGCGTTTCAGGCCATAGATCGCAAACCCAAGCGCCATGGCCACCCCCGCCACAGCCGAAGCCCAGGGATGGATCAAAGCCAGAAGCGCGGTTGCAACCGCGGCCGCCGTCAAGGCTGCGACATGCATCCAGACCCTTAGGCTCCATTGAAAA
>DAITMY010000048.1:0-10974 GCA_036834925.1 Asticcacaulis sp. | reverse complement strand
GGCATGGCCCTGATGAAAAAGGATATGGGCGGGGCGGCGCATGTCCTCGCCTTGACCGACATGATCCTCAAGGCCGATTTGCCGGTGCGGCTGCTGACGCTCCTGCCAGTGGTGGAAAATAGCATTTCCGGCCCCGCGCTTCGTCCCGGCGATGTCATCTCTTCGCGGGCAGGCCTGACCATTGAGGTGGGCAATACTGACGCCGAGGGGCGGCTGATCCTCGCCGACGCCTTGACCCGTGCCGCTGAATTCGAGCCGGATTTAACGATCGACATGGCCACCTTGACCGGCGCGGCGCGCGTGGCCATGGGGCCGGACGTGGTGCCAGTCTTTACCGCCGATGAGACCCTAGCGGCAGACCTGTTGACCGCCTCTCAGAGCGAGCAAGACCCTGTCTGGCGCTTGCCGTTGTGGCCCGGTTATGGCGAAGCGCTCGACAGTGACATCGCTGATATTCGCAATGACCCGCAAGGCTGGGCCCAGGCCGGTTGTGTGATGGCGGCCCTGTTCCTGCAACGGTTTGCGCCCAAGACCGGCAGCTGGATGCACCTCGATGTCTATGCTTGGAACCCGCGCAACCGACCGGGCTTTCCGGGCGGGGCCGAAGCGCAAGGCCTTCGGGCGCTGTTTTCTGTCCTGAAGACGCGCTTTTCGTCCGCGCGTTAACCGCCTCTTTGCATCCGCACGCCATGGTGCGCCTCTGCATAGCCCCTCGGGGGCGTTGGGGAGTGCCCTGGCGTTGAGCGCGTTTGACCGTCGACTGACCCTGGCCCGCGAAGATCTCGCGGAATTGAGCCTAGAAGGCCTGCTGAAGGCGGGGCGCTATCAAAAAGCGCAGCAACATCAGTGCTGTGTGCCTGTTGCCGCGATCCGCAGCCGCCCGGATAGTGCCGCCGAACAGACCGATCAGCTTCTGTGTGGCGAGCTGTTTTCCGTTCTGACCGTTGAAAACGGCTTTGCCTGGGGCCAAGCCAACCGCGACGGTTATGTCGGCTTTGTCGCGCTGGAGGCTTTGCGGGAGCAAGTCAAACTGCCGACCCATCGTCTCAAGACTCTCGCCAGTTTCGTCTATGCCGAGCCGTCGGTCCGTGCACCGGTGCAAGCGCGTCTGGGACATAATGCTCTGGTCTGCGTCGAGGCCGAACAGGGTCGTTATAGCCACCTTGCTGGGCTGGGCTGGGTGCCTTCTGACCATCTGGCCGACCTTTTGAGCTTTGAGTCAGATTGGGTCGCCGCCGCAGAGCGCTACCTCGGGGTGCCCTATCTGTGGGGCGGTCGCGATGCCCTCGGGATTGATTGTTCGGGCTTGGTGCAACAAGCCCTGACCGCTGCGGGCCGGTTTTGTCCGCGCGATACGGATATGCAGGCGGCGCAACTGGGTCATGCGCTCGAAATCGGGGCGGACCTCAGCGGCTTGATGCGCGGGGATCTGGTGTTTTGGAAGGGCCATGTCGGGATCATGACCGATGCCAAAACCTTGCTCCATGCCAATGGCCACCACATGGCCGTGGTCCGCGAACCGTTGGCGGGGGCCGTCGTCCGGATCCGCGCCCACGAATATGGCGAGCCCACTGCGTTTCGCCGACTTTAGCCGCACTAACGGATAGCCTCAGAATCCGTCGTTTGTCGGATTAGAAGAATTTCATCATGACGGAAGCCTGACTTGTGATGCTGCAACAAGGGTCTCCGCTATGCATGCGCTTCCGCTTTCTTGGCCGCTTGAGGGTCGCCGGGTTGTTCTGATCGGCGAAGAGCCGCTGCTGTCTCGCAAGGTGACCTTGCTGACGAAAACCCCGGCGACGCTTTCGATTTATGATTTTTCCGCGCCGGGCGGCGATTGGCCGTCCTTGGCGGATCTGGATGGGGCGGCCCTGATCATTGTGGCCTTTACCGACCGTGACCGTGCCGAGCAGGGGGCCTATCTGGCCAAGGCCGCGCGGGTGCCGGTCAATGTGGTGGACCAGCCGGATCTGACCGATTTCCATGTGCCTGCCATTATCGACCGGGGCGCTTTATCCATCGGCGTGGCCAGTGGCGGAACCGCGCCGGTGCTCGCGCGTGAAACCCGTCGCCGGATCGAAGCCGCCGTGCCGCCGTCCGAGGCCCAGGTGGCCGCTTGGGCCGAGCGCTTAAGTCCGCGCCTGCGCAGCCTGTTCCCTGATGTCGATGCCCGTCGCCGGGTGTGGGAGCATCTGCTCGACAGTCCTTTTGCCGAACAGGCTCGCGCCGGTGATATCGACGGGGCCGAAGCCGGTGCCTTGGCCGCCGTCCGCGACGCCCAGCCGCTCAAGGGCAGCGTGGCTATCGTGGGGGCGGGTCCGGGCGATCCGGAGCTTCTGACCCTCAAGGCGCTGCGGCATTTGTCGTCGGCAGACGTGCTGATCTATGACCGATTGGTCAGCCCAGCGATCCTCGATCTGGTGCGCCGGGATGCCCATCGCCTCTATGTCGGCAAGGCCCGCTCTCACCACAGTGTGCCGCAAGACCAGATCCATGCGCTGATGGTTGAAGAGGCGCGTAAAGGTCAACGCGTTGTCCGCCTCAAGGGCGGCGATCCGTTCATTTTTGGCCGGGGTGGCGAAGAGTTGGCGGCGCTCAAGGCCGAGGGCATCGACACTGTGGTGGTGCCGGGGATCACGGCGGCGCTTGGCTGTGCGGCCGCCACCGGCGTGCCCTTGACCCACCGCGATCATGCCCAGGCCGTGACCTTCCTAACCGGCCATGCGCGACCCGATGACGAGGGCCGGGTCGCCCCGGACCTCGATTGGGTGGGCCTGGCGCGTCCGAACCACACGCTGGTTGTCTATATGGGCATTGAGACGGCGGCCATGACCGCGCTGCAATTGATCGCGGCGGGCCGGGCCCCCTCAACCCCCGTGCTGGTGGTCGAAAACGGCACCCGCCCGGACCAGCGCCAGATTTTGACGCCGCTGACCGATTTGCCGTCGGCGCTTGAAGCCTTTGCCCCCTCTGGTCCCGCCTTGCTGATCATCGGCGAAGTCGCGGCCTTGGCCGATCAGGCCACGGCCTTGGTGGATAAAGCCTCCGAATTGCGGAGGGTCGCATGAAGGTTTTAACCGCAAACCGTCTGGGGGACGGCGTGGTGGTGTGGTGGTCCGCAAAGGGCTGGTCCGAGGACATCCATTCCGCCCTTCCGCTCGACGAAGACCTGGCGGCTGTGCGCCTGCAACAGGCCATTCAGGCCGAGACCCGTGTGGTCGGCCCCTATCTCGTGACTCTGACCCCCGAGGGTAAACCAGTTGCCCGTGAGCGGGTGCGCGAAACGGTGCGCTCACGTGGCCCGTCCATCGGGGCCACACAGGATTTTACCGCCACGCGCATCAAGGCCGGGGAGGCGTTCTGATGTACCAATATGATGCCTTTGATCACGCTTTTGTTCAGGACCGCATTGCCGAATATCGCGATCAGGTCGACCGTCGCCTGTCCGGTGCCCTAAGCGAGGACCAGTTCAAGCCGCTTCGTCTGATGAATGGGGTCTATCTGCAACTGCATGCCTATATGCTGCGGATTGCCATTCCCTATGGGGTGCTCTCCTCGCGCCAGATGCGCAAGCTGGCGCACATTGCTCGCACCTATGACCGCGGGTTTGGCCATTTCACCACTCGCCAGAACCTTCAGTTCAACTGGATCCGGCTCGAAGACACGCCGCGAATCCTCGAAGAGCTGGCTGAGGTCGAGATGCACGCGCTTCAGACCTCGGGTAACTGCATCCGCAACACCACCACTGACCAGTTTGCCGGGGCCGCTGCGGACGAGATCGACGATCCGCGCCCCTGGGCCGAGTTGATCCGCCAGTGGTCAAGCCTGCATCCGGAATTCAGCTTCCTGCCGCGCAAGTTCAAGATTGCCATCACCGGAGCCACCCGCGACCGGGCGGCGGTGCGTGTCCACGACATCGGTATTCATCTGACTGAGGGCGGTTTTGACATCTATGTCGGGGGGGGCTTGGGCCGGACACCCTCTCTTGGACACCGGATCAAACAAGGTCTGCCGGGCAACAAGTTGCTCAGCTATCTCGAGGCGTGCCTTCGGGTCTATAACCGCTATGGCCGCCGCGATAATATCTATAAGGCCCGGATCAAGATCCTGGTCGCGGCCCTTGGTCCGGAGGTCTATGCCGAACAGGTCGAGGCCGAATGGGCCCGTCTGGATCAGGCCCGGATCGATGCCCCGGCCGCGGAAGTGGCCCGGATCAAGGCCTTTTTCCCGGATCCGGCTTTTGTCAGCGATCCGAATGCGGACGCCACGCTCGCCGAAGCCCGCACGGCCACGCCCGCGTTTGATCGCTGGGTACGCAACAACACCCATCCGCACCGTCATCCGGCCTACCTCAGTGTGGTGATCAGCACCAAGCCCATCGGCCTGCCGCCGGGGGATGCCAGCGCCGATCAAATGGATGCGGTGGCCGATCTGGCCGACCGTTTCGGCTTTGGCGAAATCCGCGTGGCCCATGATCAGAACCTGATCTTGCCGCATGTGGCCAAGGCGGACCTCGCTGCGGTCTGGACGGCGCTGAATGTGGCCGGACTTGCGACTCCGAACGCCAAAAAGATCAGCGACATCATTGCCTGTCCGGGGTTGGACTATTGCACCTTGGCCAATGCGCGCTCGATCCCCTTGGCTCAGGATATTGCCACACGCTTTGCCGATAACGATCGCGCCGAAACCATCGGCGAGCTGGAAATCAAGATTTCCGGGTGCATCAATGCCTGTGGTCACCACCATGTCGGCCACATCGGCATTCTAGGCGTCGATAAACAGGGCGAGGAGTTCTACCAGATCCTGCTGGGTGGGCGCGCGGATGAACAGGCCGCGCTGGGTGTGATTACCGGCAAGGGCATGTCCGCCGACGCTGTTCCGGGGGCCATCGAGCGGGTTGTTAATCGGTACTTAGAGCTGCGAACCGATTCCGCCGAGCGGTTTATCGACACCCTGACCCGCTTGGGCCGCGAGCCCTTTGTTGAAGCGCTGAAGACCGAGGTCAGCCATGACGCCGCCTGAGTCCGATCTTGTGACCCCGCTGACGGGTCTTGAGCCCTTGCCGCTGGCCCATGGCAAGGCAGCCCCGGTTCTGGTGACCCGAGAGGGCAACCGGGTGTCCGATGGCTATCCGTTTATCGAAACGGGGGCCGCCCGTCCCAATGCCGGGGGCTATAGCCTTGGCCTCTCCGAGGCGCTCGCCGAGTTGGCTGTCGCCCCCGGCCCACTCGGGGTGCGCCTGTTGCCCACCGATGATGCGCGGGCGCTGGCCCCGGTCCTGTCCCGGGTTGCCCTCGTCGAGGTGGTATTCCCCGGCTACCGCGATGGGCGGGGCTATTCCACCGCGCGGATCCTGCGTGAAGACCTCGGCTATACTGGTCCTTTACGGGCGGTGGGCGATGTGTTGCGCGACCAGCTGTTTTTGATGCTGCGCTGTGGGTTTGATGAGTTCGCCCTCA
The DNA here is from genome assembly GCA_036834925.1 of Asticcacaulis sp. Taxonomy (GTDB): domain Bacteria; phylum Pseudomonadota; class Alphaproteobacteria; order Caulobacterales; family Caulobacteraceae; genus Asticcacaulis. The sequence continues at coordinate 5,515 of DAITMY010000048.1, read as the reverse complement.
AGGATCAGGCCCCAGAACAAGCGCTGGAAATCGCCCGCGCGCGCTTTCGCACCGTCTATCAATCCGCCGCCGATGCCAGACGCGCGGCCCACCAGGAGCGCTTGACCGGGGCGGTGTCCGCATGACCCGGATCCTGGATACGGTGACGCCGTCCCTGACCCATCCGCTTGTGGCCGAAGCTGCCGCGCTTACCGCGACCTATGCCGAAGCTTCGGCGGAGGCGATCTTGCGGTTTGCTCTGCTGGAGCGGTTTCGCGGCGAGGTCGCGGTGGTGTCGTCGTTCGGCGCCGAATCCGCCGTGTTGCTGCATCTGGTGGCCTCGGTGGCCCCGGACACGCCGGTCCTGTTCCTCGATACCGACCGGCACTTTTTCCAGACCCTAAGTTACCGCAAGGCTTTGGCGGCAAAACTAGGCCTCAATCGCGTCGTGGATCTGTATCCCGATGCGGCCGAGGTCGCCGAACAAGACCCCAAGGGCAATCTGTCGTCCACCCATCCGGATTCCTGCTGCGACTTGCGCAAGGTCCGCCCTCTGGCGCGCGGTCTTGCGCCCTATACGGCCTGGATTTCTGGTCGTAAACGCCATCAGGCCGATACGCGCGCCGCCTTGCCGGTATTCGAGCATGAAGGTCAGCATTTCAAAATCAACCCGCTGGCGGCCTGGAGCCCGGCGGACTTGACCGCCTATGCCGAACACCATGACCTACCGCCGCATCCGCTGGTGGAACAGGGCTACCCGTCGATTGGTTGTTTCCCCTGTACCCAGCCGGCCAGCGCCGAGGATCCGCGCGCCGGCCGTTGGGCTGGGCAATCTAAGACAGAATGTGGCATTCATTCTTTACAACCGTATCGCGGCCTTGGCCGCTCAGACCCCTTGATGCAAAGCTGACCATGACGTCCCACCGCGACACGATGAACCGCCTCGATTTGCTAGAGGCTCAGTCGATTTTCATTCTGCGCGAGGCCTTTGCCACGCTCGATAATCTCGGAATCCTCTGGTCCCTCGGCAAGGATTCGAACACGGTTGTCCATCTGGCCCGTAAGGCCTTTTTCGGGCACCTGCCGATCCCGCTCGTGCACCTTGATACGGGCCTAGAGTTCGACGAGGCCTATGCTTTCCGCGACCACTATGCCGAAGCCTTCCAGATCAAGCTGATCGCCGACGCCTGCCCGCCGCTCGAGCGCACCGACGCGACCTTGCCGCCGGGCGCGCGGATTGCGGCGCGTAAAACGCTTGGCCTGTCGGAGGCGATTGCCAAATACCAGTTCGGCGGCGTGTTCCTCGGCATCCGTCGCGATGAACAGGCGATCCGCGCCAAGGAGCGGGTGTTCAGCCCGCGCAACGCTGATGGATCTTGGGATCTGGCCAACCAACCGCCGGAATTCTGGGACCAATATAATACCCGCGCGCCTGAAGGCGGCCACGTGCGCATCCATCCGCTGCTGCAATGGACCGAGCTGGATGTGTGGCGCTACATCGCCCGCGAAAACATTCCGATCCCGTCACTTTATTTCGCCAAGGATGGCTGGCGTTACCGCTCGCTGGGCGAAAAGGGGATCACCACGCCGATTGCTTCGGATGCCGATACGGTCGAGGCGATCATTGCCGAACTGGAACTGACCCGGACCGAAGAACGCTCGGGCCGGACGATGGACCATGAGTCCGAAGATGCCTTCGAGCGCCTGCGCGCCTCGGGCTATATGTAAGCGGGAGCGACGATTATGACCCTCTTGACCCTTCCCCGCGCGCCCCGCAGCGGTGACGCCGATACACCTCAAGCCGAGGCCTTTGCCGGTCGCGAGCTCCTACGGATTGTGATCGTGGGCCATGTGGATCACGGCAAATCGACGCTGGTGGGCCGCCTGATCTATGACACCGACTCCTTGCCTGAGGGTAAGAAAGAGGTGCTGGCCGCCTCGGCCTCGCGTCGGGGCATGGGCTTTGAGTGGGCCTTTCTGATGGACGCCGCCCAAACCGAGCGCGATCAGGGGATTACCATTGATACGGCCCAGATCTGGCTCAAGACCCCGCATCGGGACATTGTCATCATCGATGCGCCGGGCCACGAAGCCTTCCTGAAAAACATGGTCACAGGCGCGGCCCAGGCCGATGCCGCCGTGTTGGTGGTCGACGCTGAAGAGGGTGTGGCCGACCAGACCCGCCGCCATGCCCATCTGTTGTCCCTGCTAGGCCTGCGTAAAGTGATCGTCGCGGTCAATAAGATGGACCGGATCGGGTTTGACGAAGCGCGCTTTCGCCGGGTCGAGGCTGATGTGACCGACCTGCTCAAGGGGCTAGGGGTCGTCCCGGCGGCCATCGTGCCGATCTCGGCCCGCAATGGCACCTTTGTGGCCGGGCCGGGCGATGCGGATGTGCCGGGCTGGTGGACGGGCGGCTATCTGCTTGAGGCTCTGACCCGTCAGGAACCGGCGGTGCCGCCGCGGGATCAACCCCTACGTCTCAGCATCCAGGATGTCTATAAATTCGATGACCGCCGGATTTTTGCCGGTCGGATCGATGCGGGCACGCTGGGGGTAGGCGACGAGTTGATCTTCCTGCCCGGCGGTGAAACGGCACGGGTGGCGCGGCTGGAACGCTGGCCGACGGACTGGCCCGAGGGCGTGCGCGCCGGACCGGGTCAATCGGTGGGCATTACGCTGGATAAGCCGATCTTTGCCCAACGCGGCGAGGTGGCGGCCCCCGTCGCTTCGGCGCCTGTGGCGGCGGACCGGATTCATGCTAGCCTGTTTTGGTTGGGCACCGCTCCGCTTGTGCGCGGTGATACGGTCCAGCTTCAAGCGGGATCGACCGAAGTGCGGGCGGTGGTTGAACGGATTGACCGTGTGGTCGATGCGGCCTCGCTGGCGGGTGATACTCCCGACGTTATTACCCGAGGTCGGGCCGCCGAAGTGGTGCTGGTGCTGTCGCGCGCCATTGCCACCGAACCCTTTGCCCAGGGCGGGGCGCTCGGGCGGTTTGTCCTCAGCCGCGATGGCGTGATCAGCGGCGGCGGACTGGTGCGCCAGGCCGAGCTGGCCGCTCGCAAACTGGCCCCCAGCCGCGACGCCCTGAGTGGGGCAGACCGTCAGGCGCGCCGTCACCATACGGGCGGGATGCTGTGGCTAACGGGCTTGTCGGGGGCGGGCAAATCAACCCTCGCGATTGCGCTGGAAAAGCGGCTGTTTGATCTGGGCTGGACAGTGGTGCGTCTGGATGGCGATGATTTGCGCCTTGGCCTCAACAAGGATCTGGGCTTCACCGACGCCGACCGCGACGAAAATCTGCGCCGGGCCGCCGAGGTCGGGGCGCTGCTCGTCCGCTCTGGCGTGCTGGTGATCGGGGCCTTTGTCTCGCCGCTGGAGCGTCAGCGTCAGGCAGCACGACAGATCCTGGGTAGCGGTTTCCGCGAGGTCTATGTCGCCACCCCGCTTGAGGTGTGCGAGGCCCGGGACGTCAAGGGGCTCTATGCCCGGGCACGCACCGGCGAGGTGGCCGATTTCCCCGGCATCAGCGCGACGTTCGAGGCTCCGGCCAATCCGGACCTGCGTCTCGTTCCGGGCGCAGAAAGTTCAGATGTCGACCAGATTGCGGCAGCCACAGACCAGCTTCTGGCCTTTGTGCGTCGGGAATTTGCGGCGCCGGATCCGGATGTCTGGCCCTGATCGGTCAGGATCCAGCCTCGCTACGGATCCTCTTTTAGAGGGCCCATAAAAAAACAGCCGGTTCCAGATTGGAACCGGCTGTTGCCGTTATACGGAAGAAGGCTTCCGAAGCGGACTTAGAATTGCTTGCGCACAGTCACAAAGATCTGGCGCGGCGCACCCGGAAGCAGGGTTTGAGTCGTGCCGGCGGTGTCATTTTCAACGAACCCGCCCGAACCGACGGTCGAGATATAGTCGACGTCCATCAGGTTGGTGACGTTCAGCTGGATCGAGGTCTTGTCGAGAACTTGACCGCTGAAGCGGTAACCGACGGTCAGATCTGAGACCAGGCTGGAGTCCACCTTGCCGCCAATGTTTTCAAAGGTGTAGTAACGCACACCCGTGAAGTTGGTCGAGACGGTCCCGAACAGCTTGCCATCGTCATAGGCCAGCTCTGCGTTGAACAGATGCTTCGGCGTGTTGACGACGGTTTTGTCCTTAGTGCGAACGGTGATTTTTTGACCATTCGAACCAATGCGGTCGTAGTCTTGTTGATACTGAGAGTCGTTATAGGTGTATGCGGCCGAGACCTTGAGGGTATCGGTCAGGCGCAGATTACCAGCAGCCTCTAGGCCGATAGTCTTGACGTCACCAACGTTGGTTAGAATAGCTGCGTTGCCCACAATCGAAGAGCCAAGCGTTCTGGCAAGGATACGGTTGTTGAAGTCAACGTGATAGGCCGCGACCACACCGGTGAAGCGATCGGTCTTCAAGCGGAAGCCCCCTTCGAGGGTCTTGGAGGTTTCCGGCTTCAGGCCTTTCTTGGATTCGGCGAACACGTTGGCGTTCTGCGAAGAGAACGGGCCCGAAGTCGCGGCCGACACGTAAGCGGCCATGTTTTCGGTATAGGAGCCGAACAGTTCGATATTGTCGTTGACGGCATAGACGGCACCCACCTGCGGCAGGAACATGTCTTCCGACTCGATCTTACCGTTCAGAGCATTGCCAACGATGGTGCGAACTTGGTTCTCAACCTTCAGGGCCTTGAAGCCGAAGTTGACTTTCAACGCTTCGCTGACGGTCCAGACGTCCTGGATGTAGGCCTGCAGGGTGTTGGTCTCAAACCCATATTCCCACTGGGTACGGGCCGCATTTGACTGGAAGTCCAGCGAGTTGCGCGACGGCGCGTTGCGCGTTTCGTTATAGAAGCGACGTGCCTGTTCGAACTCGTTCTTTTCGATCCAGAAGCCACCCGAGATCTCGTGGTCGCCGTAAACATAGGTCAAGCTGGCCATACCGCCGAGACGGTCAACCTTATACTCGGTGGTGCGGATCGACAACGGGGCAATGTTCGAGACGACCAACGGATCATAGCCCGTGGAGAATACATAGGGCGTAGCCCACAGGCCTTGACCCTTGTTGTTATGACCGTAGACCGAACCCTTGAAGGTCAGGTTTTCTACGACCGGCAGGTTCAGGCTCAGGCCATAAAGATTGTCGTCACGGACGCCAGCGCCATAATAGTAGGCGTCATCAATGCCTTTGAAGGGTGCCGGTAGGGCTTTATATACAGCAGCACGCTTTTCAGCTTCTGCACGGGTAGCTTCTAAGACATTATAATGATAAACATCAGCCGCAGCGATGGCTAGGCGATAGTTCGGCTGGGTGTTGTCCCAGTTGCGGCCGAGACGGTTCAGCATCTCGAACGACATGTCCTGATAGTCTTGTTCACGGCGCTCAGAGCGGTTGAAGAAACCGGTCAGATCACCTTCGCCGATCGGCAGTACGGCCTTGGCGTTGTACTGGCGCTGCTTCTGCTCGCTGCCGCCCTTCCACTTGTCGGTCTTGGCGTCCATGACCGACAGGGTCGCAC
>DAITMY010000047.1:0-11210 GCA_036834925.1 Asticcacaulis sp. | reverse complement strand
GGCGTGGGCTCGGCGCTGCGGCATATCGATGAGGCCGGGCTCACGAATGTGCGACTTCATCCGGGCGATGCACGCCCCGTGATCGATCGACTGGAGCCAGCCTCGGTCAGCCGGGTGTTTATCCTCTTCCCGGACCCGTGGCCGAAGTCGCGCCACAATAAGCGCCGCCTGATCCAGCCTGATCTGATTGAGGCCTTGGCGCGGGTGATGAAGCCGGGTGGACGGTTGCGGTTTGCCACGGATTGGGCTGACTATGCCGACTGGACTCTGCGTCGTTTCCTGGCCTCGCCCGATTTCGAATGGGCTGCAGAGCGTTATACTGACTGGCTTTCTCCGCCCTCGGACCATCTGACGACGCGGTACGAGGAGAAGAAGCTCGGCGACTGTGTACCGATCTTCCTCGATTTTATCCGCAAGGGGTGAGCCATGTTTCTGCCGCCGTGCGTAAGTCGTTAGGCTGGTCCTGATGGCTGGTCTTGGGCCTCATTCAGGGGCATAGTCAGGTGATTACGCACGGGGGTGTGGAGGGGGCAAGGTCATGGAAAGCGTACACAAGGCGGCGGCGGTCATCGTCTTTGCCTTTTTGACCCTACACCTTTCGAACCATTGGGTCGGCCTTCAGGGACCTGAGGCCCATATGGCGTACATGGCGGTGGTGAGAACGGTGTATCGCCACCCCTTTGCCGAAGCCCTGCTCTACATCGCCCTTCTCATTCAGATCGTTTCAGGCTGGCGTTTGTCTGTAACGATTTGGACGCGACAAAAGGATTTCGCTCATCAGATCCTAGCCCTGTCCGGGGTGGGGCTTTCGGTGTTTATCCTTTTGCATACAGCCATGTGTCTTGGCCTGCGATATGGCCTGCAAACTGACATGACGATCTATACGGTGCTGGCAGGCTTTGCTGTGCCGGGTTGGCGAGAGCTGTCTTTTGCCATCTATGGTCTGGGCCTTGGCGCGTTGGGTTTGCATTTCAGCGCGATCGCCTTTTCCCTGTTCAAAAAAGTCTACAGACCGCTGGCTTGGGCTTTCATGGTCGTGGGGATCCTTGCGACGATCTGGATCACTTGGGCGGCGTTGGTCACCCTGTCGCTTCAGGCCGCAAAAACCGCCTTATCGCCTGAGATGCTTTCGCTCTATCCCGCATTCGAATGGCCGGTCATTGTGACCCTCGAACCTGCTGTAGACCCTGAGTAAGCTTGTGACACGTCGCCAGATGTTGCGTTCGGAGATACGAGGCGAGATCGAAGTCACCGCCATGCGTGCCATTCACGCCTAGAGGCAATTCTGGCCTGAGGTGAAAAACAGGGCTGACAAACCCGTCAGCCACGCGTATAAAGATCCCACATCGTCCGATTGCCCGTGGATGCGGGCTTTCGAGCGGCGACCTGCGGGTCCGCCGCTTTTTTGTTGCTTGAAGAGGTTATCTGCGCGTGCGCGCTAAAACGACTGAAGATCGTAAGCTACTGGAGATCCTCGATCCCGTTGCCCAGACTCTGGGGCTGGAGATCGTGCGCCTGCGCCTGATGGGCGGCGGTCGACCTGGTGCGTCTCGTCGCCTTCAGATCATGGCAGAACGTCCGGAAGATGGTGACATCACCGTCAACCAGTGTGCGCGTCTGTCGCGGGCCGTTTCCGAAATTCTCGACGCCTCGGACCCGATTGAGGGCGAATATATCCTTGAGGTCTCCTCGCCGGGCATTGACAGGCCCTTGACCCGCCTGAAGGACTTTGAAACCTATGAAGGCTACGAGGCGCGGCTGGAGCTTGATCGCCTCGTGGAAAACCGCAAGCGCTTCAAAGGCATGCTGGCTGGGATCGAGGATGATCATGTTGCGATCGACCTTGAGGGCGAAGAGGACACGGCTCTGGTGCCGTTTGCCTGGATCGTCGAGGCCAAGCTGGTGCTGAACGACGCCTTGATGGAGCGGGGTGCCGCGATGCGGGCTGCCCGTCTCGAAGCCGGGCTTGACGACGATGATGACGATGCAGATCCCGACGGCGAAAGCCATAACGCGGACGATGCGGATCACCTCAGCTTTGATGATGATTTTGAGTTTGATCCCGATGCGGATCACGACGAACAAGAGGAAGACCCCCGATGAGTTTCACGGGTATCAGTGCTAATCGTCAGGAACTGCTGCAGATCGCCGATGCGGTCGCGCGGGAAAAGTCGATCGACAAGGACGTGGTCATCGAGGCCATCGAGGAGGCGATCCAAAAGGCCGCCCGTACGCGCTATGGTGTCGACCACGACATTCGGGTCCATATCGATCCTAAATCCGGCGAAATGACCATCAAGCGCGTGGTCACGGTGGTCGAAGACGAAGAGCTGGAAAACGAATACGCCCAGCGCAGCCTGACAGACGCCCTCAAGGAAGACCCCGAGGCGGTCGTCGGAAGCACCTTTGAAGAGATCCTGCCGCCGTTTGAGCTGGGTCGGGTTCAGACTCAGATGGCCCGCCAGGTTGTGACCCACAAGGTTCGCGAAGCTGAGCGTGAGCGTCAGTACGACGAATATAAAGACCGTGTCGGCGAAATCATCAATGGTACGGTCAAGCGCGTCGAGTACGGCAATGTCGTGGTTGATCTGGGTCGGGGCGAGGGCATCATGCGCCGCGACCAGTCGATCCCGCGTGAGGCGTTCCAGATCGGTGACCGCATTCGGGCCTACATCTACGATGTGCGCCGCGAGACCAAGGGTCCGCAGATCATGCTCAGCCGCGCCCATGGCGGCTTCATGGCCAAGCTGTTCGCGCAGGAAGTGCCGGAAGTTTATGACGGCGTGATCGAAATCAAATCAGTGTCCCGTGACGCGGGTTCACGCGCCAAGATGGCGGTGCTGTCTAACGATAACGGGATTGATCCGGTCGGCGCCTGTGTCGGTATGCGCGGATCGCGCGTCCAAGCGGTTGTGGCCGAGCTTCAGGGTGAAAAGATCGATATCATCCAGTGGTCGCCCGATGAGCCAACCTTTATCGTCAATGCGCTCGCACCGGCCGAAGTCACCAAGGTGGTGCTCGACGAGGACGATGACCGCGTTGAGGTGGTGGTGCCTGACGAACAGCTCAGCCTGGCGATCGGTCGCCGGGGGCAGAACGTGCGTTTGGCTTCGCAACTGACGGGCTGGCAGATCGACATCATCACCGAGTCCCAAGACTCCGAACGTCGCCAGAAAGAGTTCGCTGAGCGCACTGTCCTGTTCCAAGAGGCCTTGGATGTGGACGAAGTGATCGCCCAGCTGCTGGTCACCGAGGGCTTTGCGACCATCGAAGACCTCGCCTTTATCGATGAGAACGAGATCGCGGTCATCGAGGGCTTCGACGAAGAAACCGCCCAGGAACTGCAGGCGCGCGCCCGGGACTTCTTGGAGCGTGAAGCCGCTGAACAGGACCGCAAACGTCGCGAACTGGGCGTCGAAGACGCTCTGCTTGAGGTCAATGGCATGACCATGGCCTGGGCCCTTGCCTTGGGTCAGGCCGGTGTCAAGACGGTTGAGGATCTGGCGGATCTCGCCACCGATGAACTGCGCGGCGGGTTTGAGCAGCGGAATGCCGAGCGTGTCCGGGTTCCGGGTGCACTGGAAAGCTTCAATCTCAGCACCGAAACGGCTGAAGCCCTGATCCTGTCGGCGCGTGTGGCTGCGGGCTGGATCGAAGCACCGGTCGTTGAAGATGACGCCGACTATGCCGAGGACGCGGTCGAAGAGGGTGAAGACCTCGAAGCCGACGTCTCAGAAGATGGGGAGGGCGACGCGAATGATGCGCACGCCGCCCCTGAATTGTGATCCGGTAACCCCCGGAGCCGAAGACGTTGAAGATCCGGCGGGCCGCACCCGCCGCGATCTGTCTTCTGGCGAGATTTTACCGGTAGAATCCCTGATCCGCTGCGTTGTGGGTCCGGATGGTACCGTTGTGCCGGATGTGTTTCATAAACTGCCGGGGCGCGGACTATGGATTCGCGCTGACAGGGACAGTTTCGATCTGGCTGTGAAAAAAGGCCTGTTTTCCCGCGCTGCCAAGACCAAGGTGACGGCCCCCGCAGATTTGGCCGATACGGTCGAGCGGATACTGCACCGTCAATGCCTCTCCCTTTTGGGATTGGCACGACGCGAGGGTGTGCTGATATCTGGGTTTGAAAAATGCCAAGCGACGATCCGCTCGGGGCGAGCGGCTTGGCTGATCGAAGCGGCGGATGGCGCAGCAGATGGTCGAAAAAAACTTCTGGGTACTGCGTCCGGTGTGCAACCCATGCCGAAAATCTGTGGTGCCTTCACTTGTGAAGAATTGAGTTTGTCCTTAGGCCTCGGAAATGTGATACACCTTGTCCTCCTTGCGGGGCGACGGGTCGAACGCTGGACCACAGAGGTCAACAGGCTGGCCGGGTTTCGTCCGCTCCTTCCGATGAGTTGGCGCGAGGAAACGCGTGATGGGCGTAGCCTTTAGGCGACGCCCATAAAGGTGTTTGTCAGGACGGGTCTGCGGATCGGCTTCTGGCGTAAATAAAGCGATTTGACCGGAGCATAGGGCTCCGGAGGTGAGTAAAGCGAGCGGATGAGCGACGCGAAAGACGATACGAACGACGGCCGCAAGTCGGGTGAACCGACCGGTCGGGCCCCCCTGACCCTGAAGCCGCGCATCACGGGCTCGGTCTCGACGGGAACGGTGCGCCAGAGCTTCAGCCATGGACGCAGCAAGACCGTTGTGGTCGAAACCAAGCGCCGTCGTTCCGATACGCCTGGGGCTGCCCCAGCGATTGCGGAAAAGCGCCCGGCTTCGGCGGCTCCGGCACAGCCGAAACCGGCTGCGCCGCGTCCGGCCGCGTCCGGGGGCGAAGCCCGTCGCCCGTCTGGCGGGGCATCCGGAGGCAGTTCCGGGGGGTTGCGCGAGGAGGAACTCGAAGCCCGTCGTCGCGCGATTGAGCTCGCTCGTCAGCAACAGGAACAGCGTGACGCCGAGCAGCGCGCCGCAGAGGCCGCGCGGCGCGCCGAAGAAGACGCCCGTCGCCGTGAAGAGGCGGCTCAGCGGCCTCAGCCTGCATCCGATGCCGTCGCTTCGGCGCCTGCCCCGTCTGCGCCAGCTCCCACGCCCACGAGTTCAGCTCCGGCTGAAACGAAGCCTGCGCGTCCGACAGGAACGATCAGCTACAGCGTGGCGCCGCGCCAATCGGCGCAGCCTCGCTCAGAAGGCTCGACCCTGCGCACGGGGCCGCGCGATCCGTCAGCCCCACGCCAGGAGCGTGATGGGGGCGGTCTGCGCACGGGCCCGCGTGATCCGTCGGCCCCGCGTCAAGAGCGTGAAGGCGGTGGTTTCCGGACCGGTCCGCGCGATCCGTCAGCCCCGCGTCAAGAGCGTGAAGGCGGCGGTTTCCGGACGGGTCCGCGTGACCCGTCGGCCCCGCGTGGCGACAGACCCCAAGGCGACCGTCCGCAGGGCGATCGGCCACGCTCTGATCGTCCCTATGGCGATCGGCCCCAAGGTGACAGACCTCAAGGGGATCGGCCCCAAGGGGATCGCGGGGGCTTCCGCAATGAGCGGGCACCGCGTGAAGGTGGACCGCAATTCCGTAATGAGCGCGCGCCGCGTGACGGGGCGGGTGGCCCGCGTCCGGGTGGTCCGCGCCCAGAGGGTGGTCGCGATGGCGCCCCGCGTGGCCCGCGTCCGCCTGCGCGTCCGGGTGAAACCGTGCGGTATTCTGCCATGTCTCCACGTCCGGCCGGACCGGGTGGACGGGGACCTGCTGGCGCAGGTGCGCCTCCGGCTGCGCCCGAAGTGGGCCGGATTCGTGCCGCTCCGCGTACTGGTGAAGTCCGCAAGCCGCAGGATGACGAAGAGGGCATGCGCGGTAAACGCGCCGGGGCCGCGCCGAACAAGGCTGTCTCGCGCATCAAGGGTGAACCCAAGCGCCGCGAAGGCCGCCTGACGCTTCAGGCCGTTGTCGGAGACGATGGGGATTCCGCCGACCGGATGCGTTCACTCGCCTCGGTACGTCGCGCCCGCGAACGTGAGCGTGAAAAACGTAAGGGCGGACAGGCAGAACAGGCCCGCGCCGCGCGCGAGGTCGTGATCCCGGACGTCATTACCGTTCAGGAGCTATCTAACCGGATGGCCGTTCGCGCTGTGGACATCATCAAGATGCTCATGCGCCAGGGCATGATGTTGAAGATCAACGACATCATCGACACCGACACCGCTGAACTGGTGGCCACTGAATTTGGTCATACCGTTAAGCGCGTCTCGGAAGCCGACGTCGAAGAAGGCTTCATCACCGCCGCCGACTCCGATGGCGATACTCTGCCGCGTCCGCCAGTCGTGGCGGTCATGGGTCACGTTGACCATGGTAAGACCAGCCTGCTCGACGCCCTTCGTAAAGCGGATGTGGCCGGTGCCGAAGCCGGGGGCATTACCCAGCATATCGGGGCCTATCAGGTCCGTTTGGAAAATGGCGAACGCGTCACCTTCCTCGATACGCCGGGTCACGCGGCCTTCTCGGCCATGCGCGCGCGCGGCGCCACCGTCACCGATATTGTGGTGCTGGTGGTTGCCGCCGATGATGGCATCATGCCGCAAACGATCGAAGCGATTAATCACGCCCGCTCTGCCGGTTCGCCGATGATCGTCGCGGTCAACAAAATGGATAAGCCCGGTGCGAACCCGCAAAAGGTCATCAATGATCTTCTGCAGCATGAAGTCGTGGCGGAATCTCTGGGCGGCGATACCCAGATCATCGAGGTGTCGGCCAAGACCCGCATGGGTCTCGACAACCTGATCGAAGCGATCTTGCTTCAGGCTGAAGTCATGGAGCTTCGCGCCAACCCCGACCGCACCGCCGAAGGTGTGGTCATCGAAGCCAAGCTCGACAAGGGCCGGGGGCCAGTGGCCACCGTTCTGGTCAAGCGCGGTACGCTGAAGCGCGGCGATATCGTCGTGGCCGGCGGCAATTGGGGCAAGGTGCGGGCGCTGATCAACGAGCGGGGCGCTCAGCTTGATCAGGCCGGACCGGCAGAGCCGGTGGAAATCCTGGGCCTCGATGGGGCTCCGGATCCGGGTGAACCGTTCGCCGTGGTCGAAAACGAAGCCCGCGCCCGCGAGCTGACGGAATACCGCATCCGCAAGCGCCGCGAAAAGTTGCGCACGCCCGTGGCCGCGGTTTCGCTGACCGACATGATGTCCAAACTTTCGGACAAGAAGGTCAAGGAATTGCCGCTGATCATCAAGTCGGATGTGCAAGGGTCGGCGGAAGCCATCATTGGCTCGCTCGATAAGATCGGCAACGACGAAGTCCGTGCACGGATTATCCATTCTGCCGCCGGTGCCATCACCGAGTCGGATGTCCAGTTGGCCAAGGGCGCTGGCGCACCGATCATCGGCTTCAACGTCCGCGCGGTTAAGCAAGCGCGTGACTTGGCTGAGCGTGAAGGTGTCGAGATCCGCTACTATGCGATCATCTACGACCTGCTGGATGATATCAAAGGCGTGCTGTCCGGCATGCTGGCGCCGATCCAGCGCGAAACCTTCCTGGGCAATGCCGAGATCCTTGAGGTCTTCGACATCACCAAGGTCGGTAAGGTCGCTGGCTGCCGCGTCACCGAAGGCACCGTCAAAAAGGGCGCTCGCGTCCGGATCCTGCGCGACAACATTGTCATCCAGGAAATGGGCGTGCTCTCGACCCTCAAGCGCTTCAAGGACGAGGTCAACGAAGTGGTCTCGGGTCAGGAATGCGGGATGGCGTTCAACGGCTTCCAGGATATCAAGCCGGGCGACTTCATCGAATGCTTCACCGTCGAGGAAATCAAGCGCACGCTCTGATCCTGACGGAGGGAAACACTTTGCGGCCCGGAGGCAACTCCGGGCCGTTTTTGTTGCGCGCTATTTTGGCAAAAGAATTGCGCGATCGCAGATATATTTGCTAAGTTCGGGGCATGAAAAACCTCGAAACCCATGTTTTGGTTCTGAAATGTCCTGATGCGCGCGGGGTTGTGGCCGCCGTCTCGGGTTATCTCAATGACAATCAGACCTCAATTGTGGAATCGAGCCAGTTCCGCGATGCCGAAGGCGACATGTTCTACATGCGTGTGGCCTTTCGTCCTGACGGGGATCGCGTGCCGCCGATGGCGGTGTTGAAAAGCGGGTTTGCGCCGATTGCCCACCGCTTTCGTATGGACTGGATGTTTCATGACCTGTCAAAGCGCCCGCGTCTGCTGATCGCGGTGTCGAAATTCGGTCACTGCCTCTACGAGCTGATGCACCGCTGGCGGGCCAGGACTTTACCGGCGGATGTCGTGGGGGTGGTCTCCAATCACGACGATATGCGCTCGTTTGTGGAATGGAATGACGTGCCCTATCACCACATTCCCTCTGAGCCTGGCAAAAAGGCTGAGCAGGAAGCGCGTTTGTTGTCGCTGATGGAGACGAGCGGCGCTGACGTGTTGGTGTTGGCCCGCTACATGCAAATTCTGTCGGATGAAACCTGCGCGCGCCTCGATGGACGCTGCATCAACATTCATCATTCTTTTCTGCCGAGCTTCAAGGGCGCTCGCCCCTATCACCAGGCGCACCATCGCGGGGTCAAGATCATTGGGGCCACCGCCCATTATGTGACCCCGGACCTCGACGAAGGGCCGATTATCGAACAGGACGTAGAGCGCGTTCATCACGGCCATACGCCCGAACAACTGGTTAGCCTGGGGCAATCGATCGAAGCCCGCGTCCTTAGCCGGGCTGTCACTTGGCATTGCGAGCACCGGGTGATGATGACCGGGGACAAGACCGTGGTGTTTACCTAGTCCCGTCTGGGCTCCTGTCTGGGCTCCTGTCTGGGCTCCTGTTTGGGGTCGCGACGAAGGCCGGGCTGGACTCTTTGGAGTCATGAGCGTAAAAGCCGCCCCTTGCTTCCGGCTGGACGTCCGAACCGTCCCCCGGAAAAGGGAAGACAGCATGAAACGTACCTCCAAAAAGGACGGCAAGGCGCAATTGCCTGCCGGACCCACCCAGCGCCAGCTGCGTGCGGGCGAACTGATCCGTCACGCGCTTGTGGAAGTGCTTCGGGAAGAAGAGATCCATGACGAGGCGCTTCAAGGGGTCTCTGTGACCCTGACCGAAGTGCGGATGAGCCCGGATCTTCGCCATGCCACCTGCTTTATCGAGCCTTTGGGGGCTGCGGTCAGCGGCACTGGGCTGGATGCGGCCCATATTCGCCAGATTGTCGAAGCCTTGAACCGCCATGCCCGCTTCCTGCGCGGTGTATTGGGGCGGCATATCGATATGAAATTCACCCCGGACCTACGCTTTATTCATGACGAAAGCTTTGGCACGGCCGCCTATATGGACGCCTTGTTTGCTAAGCCCGAGGTCCAGCGCGATCTACGGTCTCATGATGACGCTCTCGATGAAAACGGGGACGACCAATGAGCCGCCGCAAAAAAGGCCTGCTCATCAATGGCTGGGTTTGTCTCGACAAGCCGCTTGAAATGACCTCGACAGAGGCGGTTTCCCGGGTTCGGCGCCTGTTTCAGGCGCAAAAGGGCGGTCACGCAGGAACACTCGATCCTTTGGCCAGTGGCATCTTGCCCATTGCCTTGGGTGAAGCGACCAAGACCGTTCCGTTCCTGATGGATGCGCAAAAGGTCTATCTGTTCACCATTGCCTGGGGCCAGACGACCGATACGCTGGATCGGGAAGGCGATGTGATCGCCACTAGCGATGTGCGCCCGACGATCGAAGCCGTCGATGCGGCGCTGCCAGACTTTATTGGCACCATCACTCAGATCCCGCCCGCCTATAGCGCCATTAAGATCGACGGCCAGCGGGCCTATGACCTGGCGCGCGATGGCATCGAGGTCGAACTCAAGGGCCGCGAGGTCACGATTTATGACTTGATCCGCGTGCCTTTGGCGGACGAGGGCCCGGATCAGGTGACCCTACGCATGACCTGCGGTAAGGGGACCTATGTTCGCTCTGTCGTTCGGGATCTGGCGGAAAAACTGGGGACCTGCGCTCACGTCAGTGCGCTCCGCCGGGAGCGGGTCGGGGCTTTTGATCTTTCTTTGGCCTTGACACTGGAAAAACTCACCGAGTTCGTGCATAAGGGCGCACCCTCGGAGGCCCTGCTTCCCGTAACGACCGCGCTGGACGACATCCCGGCCCTGGCCGTCACGGCCGAAGATGCCTTCAGGCTTAAGCAAGGGCGACCGATCGTTCTCGTTCCCCGTCAAGTCGAAGCGCTAAAGGCGCGTCTGTCGCTCCGGACTTCCGGTGGTGCAGAGGCCAGCCGGACCGTTTCCGTGACGCATGCGGATCAGATCGTCGCCCTGTGCGAGATGCGCGCCGGGAAGCTTAATCCCACGCGGGTCTTTCATCTTGATGTGGAGTAGCCACGATGTCGATTACGACCGACCGCAAGGCGGAACTGATCCAAACCCACGCCCGGACCACGGGTGATACCGGAAGCGCCGAAGTCCAGATTGCCATCCTCACGGAGCGGATCACCAATCTGACCGAGCACTTCAAGACCCACAAAAAAGACAACCACTCGCGTCGCGGCCTGCTCAAGCTGGTCTCGCAGCGTCGTCGTCTGCTGGACTACCTGAAAAACCGTGAAACACCGCGCTATCAGGCGATCATTGAGACGCTGGGTCTGCGTCGCTAAGTTCGGATTAGAGGGCGCCCGGGACGGATCGGGCGCCTTTTGATTATGGGCTGACAGGTTTGTGCATCGCTTCTGGCCCGCGCAAACGCTATAGCCACAGAACCGACAAGGTCATGGGATCTTTCGGTTCGACGATCCGTCACGGACGAGGACACCGGTCCCGCCGCTTTGAAATGGCCGCGCCGCCCCGTTCACCCCCGATTGGAATGGGCCATCGGGATAAGAAAGAAGCAAATGTTCGACATTAAACGCAAATCTATCGAGTGGGCCGGTCGGAAACTGACCCTCGAAACCGGGCGCATCGCCCGCCAAGCGGATGCCGCTGTTCTGGCAACCTACGGTGAGACCACTGTTCTGGCCACCGTCGTCTATGCCAAGTCCCCCAAGCCGGGGCAGGATTTCTTCCCCCTCACGGTCAACTATCAAGAAAAGACCTTCGCCGCGGGCAAGATCCCGGGTGGGTATTTCAAGCGTGAAGGCCGCCCGAGCGAAAAAGAGACCCTGGTCTCGCGCCTGATCGACCGTCCGATCCGTCCGCTGTTCGTCAAGGGCTTCAAGAACGAAG